>PLOG01000071.1:0-10478 GCA_003142935.1 Acidobacteriaceae bacterium | reverse complement strand
CCCCGCTGGCCAAGGGAGGAAGTCCCAATAGGGTCGGTAACCAACGGCATTCATGTGCCAACCTGGGATTCTGCAGAAGCCGATGCCCTTTGGACTTCTGCCTGTGGCAAGAAGCGTTGGCGCGGAGATCGCCCAGTCGAAGATGACATCCGCCAAATCCCCAATCAGGAGCTGTGGCAATTGCGAACAGCCGGGCGAAAAGGCCTGATCGAGCGGATGCGGAAGCGGTACCAGTGCCAACTCGCCGCGGAAGGCGCGGATCCGTCGAATGCCGCCGGCATTTTCGATGAAAAGGTGCTGACCCTGGGATTTGCGCGCCGTTTTGCTACCTATAAGCGCCCCAATCTTCTTTTGCACGATACCGAGCGGCTGGTGCGGCTGCTCTCCAATCCACGATGTCCTGTTCAGTTGCTCCTTGCGGGAAAAGCTCATCCTCAGGATCTTCCTGGGCAAGAGCTTATCAAGCAGTGGAAAGATTTCATCAAGCGCCCCGAAGTACAGGGACGAGTGGTCTTCCTCAACGACTACGACATGATGCTGGCCCAGGAGCTGGTCCAGGGGATCGATCTTTGGATCAACACGCCTCGGCGTCCATGGGAGGCCTGCGGGACCAGCGGCATGAAGGTCCTCGTCAATGGCGGCCTGAATCTCTCCGAGTTGGACGGCTGGTGGGCAGAGGCCTATTCCCCCGAAGTTGGCTGGGCCATCGGGGACGGCCAGGAACACGGCGAAGACCCCGAATGGGATGCCAAAGAAGCGGACACTCTGTATACCCTGCTGGAAGCCGAAGTGATTCCGGAGTTCTACGAGCGCGATGAATCCAACATGCCAAGCAAATGGCTGGGACGCATCCGCGAGAGTATGGCGCGGCTAACGCAGGAGTTTTCTGCAACACGCGCCATCGGCGAATACACCGAGAGTCACTATCTGCCTGCGGCGTCGCGTTATCGCGATCGTGCAGCGGACGATGGTGCACTCGGCTCCAGTCTTCTCCAATGGAAGCAGGAACTCGATCGGCATTGGAGCGCGGTACGTTTCGTCGGCATTCGAATCGACACCCACGATGGGCAGCACTTCTTCCAAGCCGACGTTGCGTCTGGATTCCTCACACCGGATCACCTGAGAGTCGAGCTATACGCCGATTCTGCTCAAGGGAAGTCCGCATGTTTCGAAGTCATGGACCCATCCGGACGCAGCCCGGATGCGCCACGCTCATACACCTATTCAGCGCAGGTCTCCGCAACACGTCCAGCGAGCGACTATACTGCGCGTATCGTCCCCTATCACTTGAATGCAGTCGTGCCGCTCGAAGCAGGTCAGATTGTCTGGCAACACTAGCGATTTACACCTTTGCCTCCGGCGCGTCGGCGACTGCCCGCGCCGGTATCTCTTCCGGCAAGTCAAGGCGTGCCACACCAATCCGATTGTCCGCCATCCCGTAGTAGACGTCGAAGCGATCTGGCGTTCCAAGATCGTCGCGTCGGTCGATACCAGTGGGGAAAACAACATTGTCAACGGTCCCATCGCGTTCCTTTGGAAGCGTCGGCGTTAACACCGGCTCCGGCGAACGGTAGCTAATCACGAGCGGATGCTCTTTGGAAAAGATCATCACCCCCGCCGAATAGCGCAACATGTGCCTGTTTGGGTCAGGCTGCTCGATTTCGCTGACACCGTGGTAAACGATCAGCCAGCCGTGTTTCGTCAGGATGGGTGGAGTTCCGCCGCCGACCTTGAGCCGTTCCCAAGGCGCGACTGGAGATGCCAGGCGATGATGAAAGGTAAACTTGCCGGCGTGAAAGGGCTGACGGTCAAGTGTCATTTGGCAGTAAGAAATCCAGATGCTCTCTCGATCGATATCCACTTCACGGGTCGCAGGGCTACAGGCGGTTTCCTCAGGACGGGTGCCTGGAAAGAGCGGCCGGTGGAGCAAGGCCAACTCCGGCTGACCGGACGGATCGGGAATAACGGCCGGGAAGAGGCTGGCATCCTTGTCGTCTACGTCCCCGAATTCAATGCCGTCTGCGGAGGCAAAAGCAGCGAGTCCAAGGCGTCTCCAGTGAAAGATATCTTCCGATACCGCCAGGGCAATCCGCGGGCCATGGGACGACCATGCCGTGTAAGTCAATAGGTATCGTTGAAGAGGCCCCACAAACGTAACGCGAGGATCCTCACAGCCACCGCTGCCGTCGGGCCGCCGTTCATAATCGGCATCGGGCTCGAGGGCGATGCCAAGCCTCTCTACACCTATTGGATCGCCGGCTTCATTGAACCGTACGCGCGCTATCCCGATCCGCGAATAATTTCCCTTCGCGACCAACCGCGGAAAGAGATACAGTTCGCCGTCAGGGCCTCGAACGGCTCCCGGATTGAGAACCCCTTCCACTTCATGCGGATTACCGGGCTCCGGCTCCATGATTACGCCCAGACGTTGCAACTTGAAGCCGCTCATTGAATCTCCTCGCCCGGTTGCTCCATTTGCCATGCTCATTTGTCACTCAGGCAGGCAAGGATAGTCTTGATTACCACGTTGGTATCGTCAGGCCCCTTTACAGGGATCGACACAACACCCACCTCTTCCGCCGGGTAATCGTTCCCGCCTGGAAACAACGCATCGCCGATGTAAACCATCTCTTTCAATGAAAGGTGGAGAGTGTCACGCAGCTTTCCTATGCCGTAGGCTTTGTCAATGCCAGGCTTGGTCACATCGATTGAGGTTGCACCGCCCATGCGGATGGAAAACTCCGGGATAAGAGTCTCCAGGATCGCTGTGATCTTCTTCCGCTTGGCAAAATCGGGATCCCATTTTTCCTTTTCCGCCAAGGGAGCTTGCTGACCCAATGCGGAATATGTCACCTGACTTCCCCGGTCCTCGATGACCTTTCCCCATACCTTCTCGGCGCGATAGCCCGCCTCTCCAGCCGCCTCATCCAGAGAATTGATAATCTTCTTCTTCTGCTCCGCCGTAAGATCCTCCGAATAAAGCTCCTCCCACTTTCCGTTGTATTGGAAGAACTTCGTTCCACAGGTTGGGAGCAGAGACAAATTCGCGAGGCAACTGTTGTTAGGAAGATCGGTGAGAAGCTGGGCCTCAAACTGCGCCCATGCGCCCCCAGAGATCACCGCCACTTTGGTGACGGCCAAGAGGTCGCGCAGCAGCCCCGCAGTCTGTGGAGCAAGAGATGACTTGCTTGGCGCGAGGGTGCCGTCCAAATCGAACACGATGAGCTTTTTCATTCATCTCCCAGTCTGAGGTCCCGTTGCATGGATGATTTCTTGCGCCATCAAGGAATCGCGATCTCCAGCAGGGTTACCTCTCCGCTGGGTTGAAACGCACACTCTCCGGCCTCCGCCGGCAAGAGCCAAACATCTCCCTTTCCTGCCGCGTAGGGAGTGCCTTTGTGCATGATCTGGCCTGATCCCTCGATGACAACTAACACGCGCGGTTCTGCCGTCGCTCCAACGGCGAACTGGTCTTGCCCAAAGACTCGCCACAACAGGAAGGCATGGCAGTCGAAGAGTCTCTCGCGCACAACAGGCGTGGTAGTCTCCACGCGGGGCGCGACCAAGCCACCGTCGCTCGCTCCGAACTGAATGCAGGCAAAAGCCTGATCCACCTCGAGCGGCCGCGGCTCCTTGGTCTGCGGGTCGATATGGCCCCAATCGTAAAGTCGAAATGTTACGTCGCTATTCTGCTGGACCTCGAAAACCACGACATCGTTGCCCAGGGTGTGAACCGTTCCCGCAGGGATGAATACGGAATCGCCCGGCTTGGGGGCAATGCTCGCAAGGTGGTCCGCAATGGTTCCATCGTCGAGAGACTGGCGCAGACTGCCGGCAGTTGTGCCCGGCCTCAGGCCAGCATAAATAAGGCTTCCCTTTTCAGCTTCAATCACAACCCATGCTTCGGTCTTTGCCGTATCGCCTTCTGGAATCAGCTCCGGGTGCGCGTCGCTGGGATGTACCTGAACAGAAAGCATCTCGTGTGCGTCTAGAAACTTGAGCAACAACGGAAAACGGCGGAAGCGCGAAGACAGCCTGCCCATCAACCGCTCCCGAAACTGCTCCATCAGTTGTCCTAGCGTCTGGCCTTTCAGCGGTCCATTCGCTACCAGGCTTTGGTGGTCGGTGCGGTCGCTGAGCACCCACGCTTCGCCGATAGGTCCATCGCCCGGAAGCGGTGTGGAGAGCAAGCTCGCCAAGCGGCGGCCGCCCCACAAGCGATATTGATAGATCGGCTCGAAGCGCAAGGGATATAAAGGGATTTCACTCACAGTTCGTTACCCGGCTTTCAGCATCGGGAGCCTTCATCCGATGGGGCCTTCTGAGATTGCAACGGCTGTTAACACCAGTGTCCTGGCTGGGAGGGTCCAGTCGCTGAGGCAGTTGGAAGTGTGGATTCAATTGGCCGCGCTCGCAGGCATCGCAGATTGCCGATGGCCATTTGGAACCCACGCCAGATCACCGCTCGCAACGTAAATAGCGAGCGCGGCAGCCATCAAGACAACGCCTATCCAGAAGCGCCAATCACGATGCATGCGCCGCCAATATGGACCCGGATCGGGCTCCCCGCTGTCGCTGCTATTTCCTTCCATGTTGTGCTTGCTTCCAGTCATTTTGTCTCCATCTCCTGGGAATATTCGCCACGCCGCGCGGCCTGATTGCAGCGGGCGCGATGATATAAAGCTTGCTGGGCTGCCGCGACGTTGGTCTGGCGGCCATTCCAAATCTCCAATGCAGGCTGCTGGATGGCTCGGGCAAACGAAAATGCCAATGCCCAGGGCAGCCGTGACTTGAATCTGACGTTCATCGCATTCAAACGGGCTGAGGCCAATTCGGCCGGTTGCCCGCCCGACAGGAACGCTATCGCCGGCACAGCAGCGGGCACGGATTGCAGAAAGCAGTTCACGGTGGCGTCGGCTACCTCGTCCACAGTCGGCTGAACCGTACAGGCCGTTCCAGGAAGCACCATGTTGGGTTTGAGGACAATGCCTTCCAGAGCCACCCTTTGCGCGAACAACTCGCTGAACACCGTGCGCAGTACTTCGCCGGAGACCTCGCAACACTGTTCCAACGTATGCTGCCCATCCATGATGACCTCAGGTTCGACTACAGGGACGAGGCCGGCTTCCTGGCACAGCGCCGCATAGCGAGCCAGAGCGTGGGCATTGGCTTCAATGCAGCTCCAACTTGGAAGTCCACAGCCGATGGCAATCACAGCGCGCCACTTGGCAAAGCGCGCGCCCATTTGAAAGTATTCCTGAAGGCGATCGCGCAATCCGTCCAGGCCTTCAGTGACCTTTTCACCGGGATGGCCGGCCAGTTCCTTGGCGCCTGTGTCCACCTTGATGCCGGGAATGATACCCGCCGCAATGAGGACATTGACAAAGGTCGTACCGTCGCTCTTCTGCTGCCGGATCGTTTCGTCGTAGAGGATTGCGCCGCCTATCGACTCACCGAGCCCTGGAGTGGTCACGATCAATTCTCGATAAGCTCTTCGAGCTTCCACAGTCCGCGGAATTCCAAGCTTTTCGAAGCGCTTGTTACAGGTCCCGTTGCTCTCATCCATTGCAAGCAGGCCCTTGTGATCGGCAAAAAGCAACTTCACTGTGTCTCTCAGCAATTGCGAATTCATTTGGGCCTGCTCGCTTCCTGTTTCGGCTCCGGGGACCTGAGTCTATCCCATCAAGGACATTTCAGTTCGAAACTGCGGTTGCGCCGATTGACCATTCCTCAGCGCGCCCAGATCCGGACGGATATCGCGGGGCCGCATGAATACTATCCAAGAGAACGCTACCGGGAGTCCGGTCAATTGTGAGCATAAGGTAGGCTGTTCTCTATCTAGTCCCCCACCGGCTTCGCCGACCCGCGGGAGATGAAACTTCTGCCTGCCAATGCCGCCGCCAACTCGCTAACTCGCTATGTCCGCGAAGCGGACGCTAACTTGCTGAATTTATTACAACAACCTACGCGTACTTTCACGCGAATCACTGATAATTCCGGCTCAACAGCAACTCTGTTTCTCTTTAGAGGAAGCAGCTTGCCTCTGCTCCCACGAGGCACTGCCCCGCCCCGTCGCAAAAGACGTTGGCCCATAACTGAGGGCCTATGGGTTCCAGATGGTCTCTGCGTGATTTCAGGAATGAGTTTCAGAAGCCGCACTAATCAGTCCCGGCTGGTCGTTCGCTGCAAGGGCCAGGAGAATGAGTGCCATACCCATATACGCGAATGGATCGCGAGCCTGGCCAATCGCACATAGAGTCGCCTTCGTCTCCGAGCCGTCTCCTCCCTTTGCGACTAATCGGAAGCAACGCCTCAAGACAAAACACCCGGCAGCTGAAAGAAACAAATCCCACATGATTGCTCTGTATGTACGAATGCGGCTGACAATTGAAATCTTCATCACCTGACATTACTCTGACCAAGCTGGGATGGATGTACATTCTTGCTCGCTCAAAAAAGCACCTGGCCCGATTGCGCGGAGTGATTGAGATTCTCAACGCGCATTCGAGTTGCGTCCGTCACCTGCAGCAGCATTCCTTTCCTATGGAAAACCATCCATAACTTGGCCACAAAGCAGAAACCGCTGTTTGCGCCGAAGGCTGAACGGTTTCCGGCGTCCAATCTGAACGGCATGCGCGGCAAGGTCGCGCCTTAGAACTTATCCGCGAATAGCGAAATTTGTAGCGCCGCTCTCCAGAGCGGCTGTCGTGCGGGTCTCCAGGCCCGCACAAACCGCATCTGGCAGCTAGGAAGCCGCCAGTACAGCCGGTCTGGAGACGGCGCTACTATTTGCGGATAGGCTCTTATTCAACCCAACCGGCGACCCGACTTGAAAAAGCATGATGCCGCTCTATTTGAGCTTGCTCAACGGCGTGTCATTGAGGCCTTGGTGGAGCGGCAAATGTGCCCGATTGAGAACGTTGTTTTTCATACAATTGCAATTTGCATGTAGGTCAAAGTTGCTCAACAGATCGCGAAACTTCAGATCACAATAGGCTATGAACGTGTTCTGGATCGGTTTAGTTCTCCTTTTCTGCTTTGCAATGCCCTATTCGGCGCAGGGACAGGTTGTGGTGGACGTGCACCACCATCGTCATCATCGTCACCACCCCAATCTTGACCGGTAATCCGTCCAGGATGAGGACCGGCAAGGTCAAAAGAACGCTCGGAGAATGGACAGATTATGATCACACTCAAGGACGAGAGAGGTTAATACGCAATGGAGCAATCAGTATTCGAACATGTGGGCCAACAGATTGACGATTCAACGCACAAAGCTACCCGGGCCGCATCTGCTGTTGCCGACGCGGTGGAAGACAGTGTCTCAGCGGCTAGGCGCGCGGCAAGAGATGGCGCCGATGCGGCTTCGGAACTTCTTTACAACACAAAGAGGCGCTTGCAGCGACACCCGCTTGAAACCGTCGCATTAACATTTGCGGCTGGCATTGCGGCAGGAGCAGCGATCGGCTGGATAATAAAGCGGGGAAACTTGCGGCAACGGAGCGAATAACCCGGAAGCGTATCCAATGACCTGGGTTGGACTTCGCGTTCATCCTGCCGACGACGATCCCGGCAGTTTTCGCGGGCGCCAGCTTGTGTCTCAGCTCGGAGTTTAGAGCCTGGTCCCGGGAAGGGATGTAAGAAGATGGGAACACCTGACTCGAATCACGCCGCCGAGAATGGTCAAGCAAAGGTGAACTCCGGGCGCACTACTGCGACTCTTCCCGCTCTGGATGAGTCTCAAATCCTCGCGAAGGCGAAGGAACATAACATTCGCGTCTCCCCTGCCGTTCTCGATGCGGCGGGGAAAGACGGGGATGAGTTGCTTCGCTCTTTGCGGACGGCTTCAGTTGGCCTTACCCAGGGCGAGGCAGAGCTGCGAGCGCGCATAGCGGGACCGAATGAGGTTGCACAAGAGCGGCAGCGCGGCTGGTTTATTCGCCTCTTGATCATCCTTCGGAATCCGCTGGTCATACTGTTGGCAGTTCTCTCGTCGATCTCTTTTGCCACTGGCGATCCGCGTGCTGGAAGCGTCATGGCAGGCATGATCGTGTTGAGCGTTACGCTCCGATTCCTGCAGGAAGCTCGTGCGGGCGCCGCCGCGGCGAAGCTCAAGGCCATGATCCACGTAACTGCCACGGTCGTTCGCGATGGCGCGGCGCGTGAGATTCCGCTTCGCGACCTCGTTCCAGGGGACATCGTCAATCTATCCGCGGGAGACATGATCCCAGGCGATGTGCGGATTTTGTCCGCGAAAGATCTGTTTGTGAGCCAGGGAACGCTGACCGGAGAGTCGCTTCCTGTAGAGAAGTTTCACGATGCCGACACACACGCCGCAGATTCTCCGATCGAGCTCAAGAACACCTGCTTCATGGGTACCAGCGTTCAGAGCGGCACGGCGACTGCGGTCGTAGTCGTAACCGGAGTTCACACCTATCTCGGCACCATGGCCAGCGCCATCACGCAGGAGGGAACGCCGACGAGTTTTGACCAGGGCCTCAGCCGTTTCACATGGTTGATGATTCAGCTCATGGCGGTCATGGTGCCTTTGGTCTTCTTCATCAATGGGTTTACCAAGCACGATTGGAAAGGAGCATTCTTTTTCGCGATGGCCGTAGCCGTTGGCCTGACCCCGGAGATGCTGCCCATGATCGTCTCCGTTTGTCTCGCCAAGGGCGCACTCGCAATGAGCCGCAAGAAGGTAATCGTGAAGCGTCTCAACGCCATTCAGAACTTCGGCGGAATGGACGTGCTCTGCACCGATAAGACTGGCACGCTCACCGAAGATCGGGTCGTGCTGCAACGGCACTGTAATGTCGCCGGCCGAGAAACCGATGAAGTCCTCCGGGATGGCTACCTGATCAGCCATTTTCAAACTGGCCTGAAGAACTTGCTTGACACGGCAATTCTGAATAGCTCCGATTTTCACGAGCAAGCCTTGATTGAGAAGTACAAGAAACTCGACGAGATCCCGTTCGACTTCACGCGGCGCATGATGTCCGTGCTTGTCGAGAATCCTGAGGGCAAGGCCATCCTGCTGACCAAGGGCGCTCCGGAAGAGATCTTCCATCAATGCTCTCAATTCGAGTTGGATGGCAAATTGTCGCCCATGGATCCCGCCCTGATGAAAGGGTTGAAAGAAGAGTATGCAAGCCTGAGCAACGATGGATTTCGGGTTTTGGCCGTTGCGGTAAAGGAGTTGCCGGGGAAGACATCCTGCGCAAAAGAAGATGAACACAATCTTGTATTGAAGGGATATGTCGCATTCCTCGACCCGCCCAAGCCCACCGCTGCAACCGCGATCGAAGCGCTGCGCAAACATGGTGTTGCAGTTAAGATCCTTACCGGCGACAACGACCTGATTAGCCGCAAAGTATGCCGCGATGTCGGGCTTCTCGCCGACCCCATGCTGTTGGGCGACGACGTCGAAAAAATGTCCGACTCCGATTTGGCTGAGGCGGCAGAGAAGACGACACTCTTCGCCCGCCTCTCTCCCGCGCACAAGCAGCGAATCGTTCGTGTCCTGCGCGGCAAAGGTCACGTCGTGGGATTCCTTGGCGACGGCATCAACGACTCTCCCGCGCTGCATGCCGCGGACATTGGCATCTCGGTGGATACTGCGGCCGACATCGCCAAGGAGTCGGCCGATCTGATCCTGTTGCAGAAGGACCTGATGGTGCTCCAAGGGGGCGTTATCGAGGGACGAAAGGTCTTCGCCAACATCATCAAGTACATCCGCATGGGAGCCAGCTCCAACTTTGGGAACATGTTCAGCGTGTTGGGGGCAAGTGCCTTTCTGCCATTCCTCCCCATGGCCCCGATTCAGATATTGACCAACAACATGCTCTACGACTTCTCTCAGGTTCCGATTCCCAACGATGCGGTGGACGACGAACTAGTCGCGCGGCCGCGACCCTGGAAGATCGGAGAGATCAGGCGGTTCATCCTCTGCATTGGGCCCATCAGCTCCATCTTTGACTACACGACTTTCTTTGTCATGCTCTATCTATTCAAATGCTGGGATCCATCCCGCGCCCCGCTGTTTCAGACGGGCTGGTTCGTTGAGTCCATCATGACGCAGACTCTAATCATTCATATCATTCGCACGAATAAGATTCCTTTCTTCCAGAGCCGCGCAAGCTGGCCATTGTTGATCACGACATTGACCATCATGGCCTTCGGAGCGTGGCTGCCGTATTCTCCATTGGCTTCTTCGCTGGGCCTCACCCACCTGCCCGCGATGTATTGGCCAATCCTCCTGCTGACGCTCCTTGCCTACACGGGCCTTACTCAAGGCGTCAAAGTCTGGCTGCTGAGAATGAAATGGATCTAGTGTCCTGTCTCAGATATTCGCAGCAAAACTCAGGCTGTCATCCTGAGCTCCCCCGAGAGGCTGTCATCCTGAGCGAACGGGGCCCCAAGCGCTTTTCAGCTTGGGGGTGGTGAGTCGAAGGATCTGCTGTTGTTTTTCAATCAAC
>PLOG01000201.1 GCA_003142935.1 Acidobacteriaceae bacterium | reverse complement strand
CGCCCCCAACATCGTCCGCTGCTAAAGCGAGGCGGGTTTCAATAGCGCCGAGCGTCGCGGCAGGCTTTTCATTTGAAGTGCTACAAGATAGTCACACGGCCGGACTGCATCACCGAGGCGAGGTCGTGTTGCAGGGCGTGACAGGTTGCCCCCCGGCCGGCAACTGCGTTTTTCCGCCTTACTTATTCCGCCAGCATTCGTCGTTCAATGGGATTGGCTTGCCCATTGCCAATACTTCAAAATCGGTCACCTTGATTGCCTGCAAATCGTGCGGACCAAATCCGAGATCAGCGTATTTGGCCATCGTGTCCTGGTCGCTCTGCGCTGTGAGGGCGATCCTGCCGCCGTCGGCGAGGAACATACCGTATTTCTGCATGGCGCGCGCGACCACTTGTGCCGGAGGCGATAGCTGCGACATATCGAACGAGGATTTCAAACGGAAGTGCACGCCATAGGGTGGAGCGGAAGCCGGCCCGCTCGGTCCACCGGCGTGGGTCGCTGGAAACACAAAAACCTTCGCGCGCATTCTCGGATTGGGAAGAATGAAGCGAATGGCGTGGTTGATGCTGCCCGTAGCAAGCTCGTCAGCATTGAAGAGCAGCGGTGCAATCGGGAAGCCGGCGGCATCCGCGCTCGTGCACTGATCTCCACGCCCCGACCGCGGATACACGCGGTTCAAATCCCAGACCGCTACAAAAGATGCAGTCAACACATTACCCGTATAGTTGGCCTGGTACGCTTCGTAGAGCTTGCCGTGTGCGCGGTCGGCCACGATCAGATGGCAGTCTTCATCCTCTGCCGGACACTGATAATTCGTCTCTCCTTCAGCGCCGCCTCCAGCCGGCAGCGGGAACTTGGAGATTTCATCGGAATCGGGACTCATGAATCCCGGGCCTTTACGAAACGGAACAAACGGAGTGCTTGCGTCCGCCTGCACGACACGGATGTCGAAGTCGACCTGCATCTTATTGCCGTTTCCCCACCCGCCTGCGTTCGCCAGCCACGCGATTATGTTCGAGGATTGAGGATCGACAGGAGCATTGCTCACGTCCTGATTCCAGACAGCGCTAGGAGGAAAATATGGAGCCGGCGGAACCACATTTGCCATCTTTGCTGCCTTCACCTTCACGATGTGGCTGTGAAGCGCCAGGCCCAACACGATGGCGCCGATTCCCAGCACCGAAACCAGCAGCATGTTCTTCCTGAAAATCATAGCGACCCTTTGCTCCCTTCGTTCTTTTCAACCCGTGATAGAGATCTTGCCCATCCGATTTTCCGCGCTTGAAGCGCCGGCCTCCGGCTGCGGACCGTTCCCTTCTTCACGGGTTGGCGCCGCCGGGCCCGGCTTGCTCGAATTCCATATCTTCCAAAGTGGGCCGCGCGTGAAGAGGAATTTGTAGAATCCCACAACGGCGGCGGCGTTCAGCACCAGCAGCGCGCTGGCCGGAGCCGCGATCCGATGCAATACCGGAATTCTAAAGCGTAGCCCGGCAATCGCCAATGCCCATCCCAGGAATTGAAGAATGGCAAAGGCTGCGTAAAGAGGGGAAACGGCAGAGAGAACCAAGGCAAGAACAAGCAAAAGAACCAGCAAATAAGGCACGATGAGGCGCATTGCCTTATGCGAAACAAGCTGGAATAACACTCGATTCTGAAGGCTCAGCGTCCAGGGCGCAATCGCGAAGAGTTGAAAGTTCCCCGCCAGCGTCCGCACCTTGCGATGAAATTCGCCTTCAATCTTCTTCGGCCATGTGTCGAATACGCAGGCTCCGGAATCCAGAACCGACCTATAGCCCTGGCGGATGATCGAAAGCGGCTGAAACATATCGTCCAGAATCAGCCCCGCCGGCTGCGCAACAAAAAGTTCGCGGCGAATCGCGTAGAAACCTCCGTAAACTCCAACCGGCGAGTCGAAGTCGGCCTCGCATTTCCTGATCCACTGCTCGTATCGCCAGTAGAGCCCGCCCACTGCCTCGGAGGTTGCGTCGTGCCCTTCCTGCCGCAGAATCAGTTCGCCTGCCACGCAGCCAACCTTCGGATCGGCAAAATTGGCAACCAGTTGCTGGATCGCTCCTGGAGCAATTTCAGGCCGGATGTCCACGAATAGGATCACGTCTCCGGTGGCTTCTGCCACGCCGGCATTGACGGCGGCAGCCTTGCCTCCCTGCTCTTTAAGGATGATCGTTTTTAAAGAAAACTGCTCCTGACGCGCCAGCAATTCCGCCGTGCCGTCCGTAGAGCCGTCGGAGACAATGACAATCTCCTTGATGTTCGAGTAATCGAGTTCAAGCAGATGCTGAATCTTGCGCGGGAGCAGCGCGACGCCGTTGTACACGGCCATTACAACACTCACGCTGGGGTTGATCGAAGCTGTCTTCCAGGGCCGCGGACAGAGGCGCGCAAGCATCCACGCCGCAACCGGGTATCCAACATATACGTAGAGAATTCCGAGCAGCGATAGCCAGAAGACTATCTTCACTGGGCGCCCCTTCGCAGGATGATCGTCTTGACCGTCTCAAACATGATCAGCAGATCAAGCCCTATCGACAGGTGCTTTACATAGTAGAGATCGTATTCCAGCTTTCGCTTCGTCTCTTCCAGGCTTGCGCCATAGCGATAGCGCACCTGCGCCCACCCGGTGATTCCTGGGCGGATGATGTGTCGAAGCTCATAAAACGGAATCTCTGTGTCCAGCCACTTCACAAACTCCGGACGCTCCGGCCGCGGACCCACAAATCCCATCTCTCCGCGCAGCACGTTCCACAGTTGCGGGATTTCGTCGAGGCGCGTCTTGCGCATGAATTTGCCCAGCCGGGTAATGCGAGGATCGTCCTTCGTCGCCCACTTGGCGCCGTTCGCTTCCGCGTCCTGCGCCATCGTACGAAACTTGATGACGGAAAACTCGCGCCCCCGCAGGCCGACTCGCGTTTGCTTGAAAAAAATCGGCCCCGGCGAAGACAGGCGAACGGCAAGCATGATGAAGGGGATGAAAGGCAGGCAAATCATCAGCCCCGTGAACGAAACAAGGATAGACACAATGCGCCGGACAATCTGCTGCGATGCCTTCACATTGAAACCGTGAGTGAAGATCAGTGCGCTGGGATTGAGCCCGTCCAGGGGCAGCCTGCCCAGCAGCCGCTCCATCAGGAAGCTCGCATCTTCAATCACTACCCCGCGGAGCCTAAGGTCAAGCAGTTCGCGAACCGGCATTGACCCGCGCCGGTTCTCCATGGCAACGATCACGCGGTCAATGGGAGGCTTTGGCTTGCAAAAGGAGCGAAGATCCGCCTCGAAATGTTCTAGGTCTCCACTCAAATCGCCTTCGCTCGCTCCTGCCACAACTTCCATGCCGGCATCGCGCCGCGTACGGAGCGTCTCGATTACAGTGTGCGCCCGTTCGCCGTTCCCAAGCACGTAGACCCGCTCGCATAGCGCGGAAAGGCCAATGATCCACTCATATGCCGATCGCCAGGAAACAAGCACAATCGCGACCAACGCGATGCCCAGCGTGAAGACATGAGGGCCGATATAAATGCCCGGATAGACAAAGACGATCGCGCCGAGAAGAAAACATAGAACGCTGAGAACCAGCAACAGCCGAAAGTATATTTCCCAGCGTCCCGATATTCGTTGCGGCTCATACAAGTCGAAGTAGTAGGAAAGAAGCAAGGTGAGAACGGTAATACTCAGGATCTTCAGCAGGCCGTTCTCGTACATCAATGCAATGTAAGCATCCGGCCCAACCAGGTAAGCGGTGGCTAATAGAAACGAGCCGCCTACCAGCAGCGCTTCGCATAGAAGCAGCACCAGGGTTCGCGTCGGATAGTAAACATTGAATAGCCTGATCATCCCAGTCTTCCGCTAACTCTTTTTCTGCCCGTCCAGGACACTGGCCTCTGGATCTGCATGGTAGTAGTAGTTGTAGTTATAGTTGTTCGATCCTTTGCCCTGAGCTTCTTTGACGGCATTGAGCACGAAGCCCAGAATGCGCGACGTGCCGAACGCCGCCTTGGTCCGCTGAGCCACTTCGTACGGCGTGTTCGCCCCTCGTGCCACCAGCAATACAGCATCGGCCGCGCGTGAAAGCGAAACCGCATCCGTAACTGCCAGCACCGGCGGCGCATCGATCACGATCCAATCAAAATTCGGAGAAACGCTCGCGATCAGCTCTTCCATGCGGCTGCTGGCCACCAGTTCAGATGAGTTGTCACGGCTCCCGCCAGAGGCGATGAAGGTCAGGTTGGCGATCTTGCCCGCCACCCCGTCGTCACCGGATTTCGGAGCCTGGGCGCGCTGCATCACGTCGATTGGATCTGCGTTCCCTGCCAGATAATCCGATAATCCGGGCGAATTGGGCGCCCCTAGCAGATCGTGCAACGTTGGACGGCGTAAATCGGCGTCTATCAGCAGAATGTTATGGATGCTGTTCCGCGCCAGGCTGATCGCAAGATTCACTGCGATGAAGCTCTTGCCCTCCGAGGGCATGCCGCTTGCTATCAGGACCGTCTTCAGAGGAGCCTCATAGCGAGCCTGATACACGTGCGAGCGCAGACTCCGAAACTGCTCCACACCCATGCCGCGGTCCGCCAATGTCGGCAAGGAATTAGTCGATGGATTCCACCGATGTTCCGCAACGTTCTCAAGGGCAACCTCGGCCTTGACGATTGGCGGCTCCTCGAAGTCCGATTTGATCGGCGGCTCGACTACTTGAAGTTCTCCCGAAACCGGCGCCTTGCCCCGCTCGAGATATGCTCTTTGAAGTGCTTCGTGTATGCGGCTCATAGCTCACTATCCTTTAAAAAATCGGCGGAATCCGCGACCGGTTGAATGGTTCTGGGCACGGCATTCGAAATTGAATCCTCTTGAAAACCCGACAAAGCCAGCGGCGAAATCACGAACGGCTGCCTGTCCAGATCGAGCTCCCGGCAAACCGACTCGATGATCCGCGGCGGAATCGGCTTGATCTGCTCCACATAAGCGCTGATCATCGCATGTTCGCAAATCAGATTGATCAGGCGCGGTATGCCTTGCGAGTAGTGGTAGACAAGCTGCACCGCTTCCGGCGTCAGCACCGGCTGGGTCGCTCCGGCAATGCGCAATCTCCGCGCGATGTAGGCCTTGGTCTCCTCGCTGGTCAATGGCCTCGTCCTGCACCAGAGAGAGATGCGTTGGCGAAGCTGGCGAACCGAGGGGTCGCGAAGTTTCTCTTCCAGCTCTGGCTGTCCGGAGAGAATAATCTGCACCAGTTTCTCCGATGAAGTCTCCAGATTCGTCAGAAGACGGATTTCTTCCAGAAGCTCCCACGAGAGATTCTGCGCTTCGTCGACCACGATCGCGCATAACTCCCCGTTGCGGAATCGATCGATCAGCCACTTATTCAGTTGCATCAGCATCCCCGATTTGGTCTGCGGCATGCCGGGCGTGGTCCGAGGGCCGGGGGGAATCCCGAAGTCCGCGAGCACGAACTCGAGAAAGTCCAGCACATCGAGTCGCGGATTGAAGACAAAGGCCGTCGATATCCGGCGCTCGGTAAACGAACTGAGCACGGTCTTCAGCAATGTCGTTTTTCCCGTGCCAACCTCTCCTGTCATCACCACAAAGCCCTTGCGGGAAGCGATGCCGTATTGCAGGCAGGCAAGCGCCTCCTGAACGTGCGGCATCTTGTACAAAAACCGCGGGTCCGGGCAGGCTCCGAACGGAAAATCGTTAATGCCGTAAAAGTATCTATACATGGTTATCCAAGAACACTTTCAATGGGCTTGTTCGTTCGTGAAAAAAACTTCCGGTGGACATGAGGCTTCTCCGCCTGAGGCAGCGAGTCAATGTACGAGATCACGGCCAGCGTTGACAGCTTGGTGAACGCCCATACGTCACGCTCATTGCGCAGCGACGTATCGCGATACTCGAGCAGACCTGCAAGCAGCAAGCCAGCGAACAGGCCGGCCGCAAGCCCGCCTAGCCCGAAGATCCTGCGATTCGGAAAGATTGGCTCTTCGGGAAAGTTGGGAGCATCCTGGATATGGAACTGCTCGCCCTGCTGGCGTTGTTCCAGGGCAGTTGCCATGGACGATTCGTTCATCTTCTTCAGCAGCGAGTTATAGAAATCCAGCGCCGTATCATGGTCGCGCGTAATCTGCTTGTACTCTTCCTCGACCGCCGGGCTCGATTCGATCCTCGACTCGTAGCTGCGCACCTGCTCCACGATTCGAGCCTGGTCCTGCTTTAGGTCCACCATCGCCTGCTGCGCCGCGCGAAGCTGCGCTTTAAGCTGCTGAAGCTGCGGCGGGTCGGCACGATTGACCACGGGCGCGGGCGCCGCCGTCGCGGGCTCGGCCGCAGTGCGTGCAATCTCCGCTCGAAGATCGGCGACCTTTCGCCGCACCTCGACCACGTCGGGGTGGTCAGGCGTATATTGCGCCTCCAACGCCTGTTGTTGTGCGATCAGTGCCTTGAGCTCGATCTTGCGCTCATCCACTGCGGCTGCAGCCGCGGGCTCGGGGGTCTGCAGCTCGCGCGTCTGCTGGGAAACCATCGCCGAGAGAAAAGTTACCTCCTGCTGCTGGCGATTCAACGACTGAGTGACCGCGTCAAGCTGGGTTGTCAGGGCCTGGAGCGTATTCGAGTTCGACTGTTCCTGGTCCGGAAGCCTGCCGAAATACTTCTCCTGGAAGACCGCGAGCTTGGCGTCCTGCTGGTCAAGGCTCTTCTTTGAGTCGTCGAGTTGCTGCTTCAGAAACTCCGTCGTCCCTTCGGCCGACTGCTCGCGCGCACTCAGATTCTCGCTGACGAACAGCGACTCGATCTTGGCGCAAACCTGCTGCGCCGTCTGCGCGTCCTGCGCTATAAATGTGATGTAGAAGCCCGGCATCCCATGCGACGACTGGCTGGCGGGAATCGGTTTCACCCCGATCGCCTTCTGCATCATCTCGACACGGTCGTCCATGGAGGGATTCCCCTTGGAAAACAGATTGAACTGCCGGATGATCGGCTCAATCCGCGAGCGGCTCAGGATCTGCTCCTTCATCGTCGCCAACCGTCCGCTCAGATCCTGGTCCACCACCGGCTTCACGTAATCCTCGGGAATCTTCTGTTGCTCGATCAGGATTAACGTCTGCGACTGATATCTGGGTTGAATGATAAAAGTGACTCCAATTCCAATCCCTAGAAACAGGACCGCGGAACCAAGAATCAACCAGAATCGCCGCCGCAATATGTCGGCGTAATCTTCCATTGTCATTTCACGATGCCCGAGCATAGAACTCCTTGAAAATTTACTGCTGCCTTGGGTGCGCTTGCCGTGGCGAAAAACCAATGCCAAAACCGATGGTATGCATCATTTCGTTGAGGACGTTGGTGGGAAGTGGGGTAGCCAGCGACTGCTGGATTGACTGCTCAATTCCCGTGTAGTTTGCGAATATTATCAGGTTCTGGGTTAATTGGTAGGTCCCCTGTGCTCCCCCAAACGCGCCGTTGGTCGATGTAAAGGTACTAAACGCGTCGGTGCGTTCGTATCCTCCCGTTAATCCGATGGTCAGGTTCAATCCGAATTGCTTCGTAAAGTTTCCCGTTGCTATATCGACCACCGAGCCGAACAGATACCCCCCGCCGCCATTCGTTCCGCGGGTGAAACTCGCGCCTGCTGAGGTGAACCGCAAAAGATAAGTGGCTGAAGCGCTCGCCCCGACGCTTAAGCTGTTGGGCACAACACTGGTGACCGAACTGGAGATATACATCGGTCCCGCGGCCAGATTTGTTGCCAGGTTCCTGGTCCACTTGCGCTGGTAACCGAAGAGTCCGGTATTGGTCGCGAAACTGACGTTGTATCCTGGGTAGCTGAAATTCGAGTAGGCATAGTTGGCCGACAGCGCATTGCGCCCATCCAAAGACTGCACCAGCGTCGCGGTCCCCGACTCGTCGTTTGTATCCAGACCGTCGCCGTTAGGGTAGCGAAGCAATCCCGAACTGCCGCCGAAGCTAATGGCAGTCTGAATCCTGGGATTATATTCCAGGTCCACGGTTCCGTTGTTTTCCACGGCATGGGTATTCAGTGTCAGGATCGTCTGGCCCGTCACCGGGTTTATGGGGCTCACGCCGATCGGTTCTCCAATTCCGGGGATTCCTGAAAACCCCGTGGTCGGAGCCTGCGGAAGATAGCTTGCATCGTCGCCGGCCAGAAACTTCCATTTGCGCCAGTTAAGGCCTTGCGTTAGAAAAAGTTGGTGAAACTGTCCGGATTGGTAGTCCGGCCCGGTGAGGGTCCACGTGTAACCGCCGGTATACTGGGCAGTGAACGGATGACGTTCGTTGGTATTCATGTAGTTCAGCGAACCTGAAGTCGTAGCCGTCTGCCAGTTCGTTTGGTCCGATGAGAACACGGCGGTTTCATCGTAGCGCGCCGCGTATTGCAGGTTCTTCCCGGCCCGGACTATGCCGGTCGCCGCGGGCACTACCTGCGCATTCGCTACGCCGCATGCCGTGAACAGAAGTATCAACAGTGAATGTGTCCTTCTCATGTCAGCCACCTTACGGAACCACAATCGTATCGCCGGCTCTTAAAGCCAGGTTGAGCGGGCCGCCGTTTTTCAAGGCTTGCTTGTAATTCACAGCAATCCTCCCCTGCGTACCGGAATCGTTGCGCAGAATGTAAATCCTCTTCTTGTTGGCAAAATCCGTGAGCCCACCGGCGCTCGCGATTGCCTCCAGCAGCGTCATGCCCGGTGTCATCTCCACCGGTCCCCGCTTTACCACTTCGCCCAGCAGGTAAACCACCTTGCTGTGAATCTGGTTGATCACCACCGAGACATTGGGGTCCTGGATGTACTTCTTCAACTTCGTCGTAATCTGGTCCGACAACTGAAGCGGTGTTAATCCCGAGGCCTGAATATCGCCCAGAAGCGCCAGCGAAATCATGCCGTCGGGGCGCACCAGGATGGAACCGGAAAGGGTCGGTTCCTTCCAGACGGTGATGGCAAGTACATCGGATGGTCCGATAACATAGCTGTTCGCCGTGGTTACCGCTACTGCGGCAGGTGCGGGCGTCTGGGCCGCCTGGTCGGCCGATTGCTTCTTGCCATGATGGCCAAAAATGCCCGAGACCGCGAGCGAAAGGATAAGGACATTGGTTGGATTCACAGTGCGACTCCGTTCTTGTCGGAAATTGATTGGTACTCCGCCTCGCCCTGCTTCAGCTTGTAGAGCAGAGCCTTATAACTAATCCCCAGTTCATCCGCCGCGCGTTTGCGATTGCCGCCGGTTACCAGCAGTACCTCCGCGATCAGTTGCCGTTCAATCTGTGTCGAGGCGGCGCGGGCTGCTTCCTTCAGCGACGGAAGCTTGCGCTGCCCGTTCGCCTTCGCCGTCGAGGCGGCCGCCTTAAGAGCGGCAAGAGAGATTGACTGGTCCTCTATAGCGGCAAACGTCTTGATCGCGGTCTGCAGTTCTGACAGATTCTCCGGCCACGTATGCTCCATAAGGAATCCGATGATCTCCTCTCGTAGTACCGGTTTCGGACGGTCAAACTGCCTGGAATACTGCGTTAAGAGATTATCGGCAATTGACAGAATTTCTTGCCTTCTGCAACGCAGTGGTGAAATCCGCAGCGTTACCGCAGATACCAGATAATAAAAATCTTCTCGCATCCGGCCGTTTTTAACTTCCCCTATTAGTTCGCTGCTCGTACCACAAAGGAGGCGGCTGTTTTGCGCCTCCTCGGAGTGAAAATAGCTGTTGATGATCAGTTCCTGCAGACCCAGGCTCAGCTCCCCGACCTCTGTCAGGTACACCGTCCCTTTGGTGGAAAACGCCGAAAGTAACGCCTCGGCATCAGCTTCCGCGCTGCTAAGTTCTGTGAATCCACCGCGCGACCGGTGGGACTGGGAGTGGATCTGGGCAGCTATGGTGCGCTTTCCCACCCCGCGTTCCCCAACGATCAGTACCGGGCAGTCGCTATCCGCTATGCGCGAAATTGCACGCTGAACGTGCGCTTCGACCGGTGCAAATGGCTTGGTAGGGACAAACGGTTTCGTCTGTCGCTTCACGATTTGGATAGTTTCAGTGTCTGACATTGATGGTCCTGGTGCCGCACCTCTCCCCTAGCAATGCAGAGTCCAAACCTGCTCACTGCATGTGGAATAGTCTTTCTACGCGGTTTGTTCGTACCTTGGCACTCCACAGTCTCGCCGATTCGCCAAAAGAGGGAAAACTTTTTCCTTTTCTAAGGAAATATATGGAACAATTTTTTCCCAGTATAGTGGAAACTGTTTTCCTCTCGATAGGAAAGACACTGTCCTGAAACCGGCCAAATCGATAGGAAGCCCCCTTGGATTGGAGAATTCCACTCTCGGCACTCCAATTGCTAAGGTGAATGTTGAGAATTCCTTTACCCCAACCCTGTCTTGCGGAGAGTATGGCCCACAGCACCCAGATGACGACCACTTCCTCCAGCACCCTGGACCTTCGAAATGCTCAGTTTGCATGGGGCTCGATCGTCATTGGCGCCTTGGTGGTGCTCGTCTACTCCCGCGTGCTGGCCGGCCTGGTAGTCATCTGGGCGCGGAACTCCGATTACTCCCACGGCTTCCTGGTCCCTGTTTTTGCCGCCTACCTCGTCTGGAACAAGAGAAAAACTCTTCTTCAAAAAGAGGTTGCGCCAACTTGGACGGGAATTGCCGTGGTCGCGCTGGCNNGTTTCGCTCGTGATCCTGCTGGCTGGCCTGGTCCTGTCTTTCTTGGGATGGGAGTTCCTCAAGGAACTCCGCTTTGCCCTCCTCGTCCTCTTCCTCGCCATTCCCCTTCCCACCATTATTTTCAATCAGATAGCCCTTCCTCTCCAGATCCTCGCCTCCAAACTTGCCAGCAATCTCCTGTCTCTGTTCAGCATCCCGGTTCTGCGCCAGGGCAACATCATTCAGCTCCCCTCCATGGAACTCGAGGTGGCGGAGGCTTGCAGCGGCATTCGTTCTCTGGTCACCTTGTTTACCCTCGCCGTTTTTTACGGGTATTTCCTTGAAAAAACCTTCCTCCGGCGGGCTTTCCTTGCCCTGGCCAGCATTCCGATTGCGATTGCGGCCAATGCCGTCCGCATCTTCGGAACCGGGTTGTGTGTCCAGTACTGGGATCCGGACAAGGCGCTGGGGTTTTTTCACGAGTTCTCCGGTTGGGTCATGTTTCTCGTTGCTCTCGGTTGCCTCGTCGTTGTCCATCGCATCATGCATTTCTTCCTGGCGCTCAGGAGGTCAGCATGATGAGCCCTCGCTTCTGGACGGTGGCCGTGTTGCTGGTCGGCACTTCGGCGGTGCTGGGCGCACGCGGCAATACTGACACGGTTCCCGCCAGCGAACCCTTATCGGCCATACCCCGCACCATTGCCGGATGGTCCGGCGCCGATGTCCTGATCGATCAGCAGACCCGCGATGTTCTCGGCAAGGGAGATTTTCTCTCCCGCGCTTACACCCGCAATAACGATTCGCAGTTGATCGGCCTCTTTATCGGATACTTCCCCTCTCAGAGAACGGACGTCTCCATTCATTCACCCAAGAACTGCCTCCCCGGCGACGGTTGGGCCTTCGAGTCCTCCCGTTATGTCGATTTGATCGACGCCAGCGGAAAGCCGCACCATGTCGGCGAATATGTCATCACCAACGGGGACAGCCGCCAGTTTGTCATCTATTGGTATCAGGCGCACGGGCGCAGTATCGCCAACGAATATATGGCCAAGATTTACCTCGTCGCCGACGCCATGCGAATGAATCGCACCGATGGCGCGCTCATAAGAGTCGCTACGGCAATCAATCCCACCGAAGGTACATCGCAGGCAAGGGCGCAGGCCGAGGCATTTACGGCCCAGCTTGTCCCCTTGCTCTCGCGATTTATCCCCGATTAACCGAATCCAGACGAACCCTCGCGGCCAAAGCAGTTGGCAAGGATCGAAGATAATGAACGGTTCACACAGCAATGTTCTACGTGGTTTCAATAGCAGGTGGAATCCAATGACTCGGCAAAAATATCTTTCTTTGGTCACGCTTTTCGTTGCGCTCGTCCTGTTGGCCGGGTGCCATGGCAATCCAGACGTGCAGAAAGTGAGATACCTCGATAGTGGCAAGCGCTTTAGCGTCGAGGGCAAATACAGAGAGGCCGCCATCCAGTTCTTGAATGCCATTAAGGTCGACAAAAACTATCCCGAAGCTCACTATGAGCTCGCCCAGGCCTACGAGCATCTGGGCCGTTCCGTTGAGGCATCGGCGGAGTTCGCGCGCACCGTGGATTTGCAGCCTGGCAACTTGAAGGCGCGTGTCGAGCTCGGAAACCTCCTGTTCGCCGATGGAAAAACCGACCTGGCGCAGGTACAGGCCATTGCGGTCATGGCCACGCAACCCAATAACCCGGAGGTTCACGCTCTGTTCTCCGCGATTGCCGCCAGGCAAGGGAAAAAAGATCTGGCCCTGGTCGAGATTCACCGCGCTTTGGAACTCGATCCCAGCCAGGCCGCCTTCTACGACGATCTCGCGCTCCTCCAGCAGGATGATCCTGCCATGGCGGCTTCCGTTGAAGATGAAATGAAGAAAGCCATCGAGCTCGATCCAAAATCGCTCAACGCAAAGTTCCTGCTCGCCTCCTTCTATTCCAGGAATCATCGCCTGCAGGATGCCGAGAAGATCGGTTGGCAAGCCGTCACCGCCAATCCCAATAGCCTTGCCGCCAGGGAATATGTCGCCCAGGTCATTCTTTCCCAGGGCGATCGGGCCAGAGCCGAGCTAGTCCTCCGCCAGGCGTCGAAAGACCTCGCAGCCGATCCCAAGGGAGTGCGTCTCCTCGCCGACTACTACGCGGGCTCGGGGCAGTTGGACAAGGCCGTCGCAGAGTTCTCGAGACTCACAACAAAATATCCCGAAAGCGCTTCCCTGCAGAAAGGCTACATTCGCGCTCTTCTCCAAGCCAGAAATTTTGAGGCCGCGCGAAAAGCAGTGATCGTCATGTTGAAAAAGAGTTCTGGGGACTCCGAAGTCGCGCAATTGAATGGCGCCGTGCTGCTCGAAAGTGGCAAGGCGAGCGACGCCGTTGACGCTCTCCTCAAAGCCGCCAAAACCTTCCCCGGCGATTCCTCTATCCAATACGAGCTCGGCAAGGCCGCGCTCGCGGCGGGCAATCGCGAACTGGCTGAGAAGAGTTTTCTCCAGGCGACAGAGCTGAATCCTGCTGAGCGCGGTGCGCAGGAGGAACTGGCGCGCATCGCTTGCTTGCGTGGAGATATCGGCCTGCTGTCGGATGTCGCCGATAGCACGATCGATGCAATGCCTCGTTATTCCGGCGGTTATCTCTGGCGTACCGTCGTCGAGATGGATCGTAACCTGCCCGCCCAAGCTGAAGCTGACTTGAAAACTGCCATGGATCTCGCTCCGCAAAGCTCCCAGCCCTACCTTAATCTCGGCAAACTTCGCCTCGCGCAGAAACGCTTTCCTGAAGGTGTCGGCCTGCTCGATCGAGCTTTAAAAATCAACCCCGATTCCGTCCAGGCCATGCGTTTGCTGGTTACTTATGATCTCTATCGGAAACAACCGGCCAGCGCGCTCGCTCGCGTGAAGGCGCAAATCGAAAAGTGCCCTGGGAACAGCAGGTACTACGATTTTTTGGCGCAGTTGCAGTTTCAATCCGGGAAACTCGACCAGGCGGCCGCAACCACTCAGAAAGCTATCCAGTTGAACCCCGATGATGGCGATGCGGTCTTGCTGTTCGCACAGATTGCGGCAGAGCGCGGAAAAATCGACAATGCCATTGCCGCCTGGGAACAGCAGTCGAATGCCCATCCCAACGACGCTGGCGCCCTCGCGATTCTCGGAACTCTCGAGGAATCCCGTGGAGACTTTGGCAAGGCCGAAGCCTATTACAGAAAATCTCTGCAAATCCAGCCCCAACAACCGATCGCGGCCAACAATCTCGCCTATCGCTTGTTGATGAACGGTGAAAAGGTGAATACCGCCCTGGCGCTTGCGCAAACCGCCCGCCAGGGCATGCCCGACTCGCCTAACACCGCGGATACCCTGGCCTGGGCTTACTACTGTAACGGTACTTACGAGTTTGCTCGCGACTTGCTTGAGAATGCGATTAGCACCGATCCAAATAGCGCCACCATGCAGTACCATCTTGGAATGGTGTACGCCAAACTCCGCGATAACAACAACGCCGCGATTCACTTGAAGAAAGCAATCGCTCTAGCGCAAGGCTCGCAGGCCGCAAACGACGCGCAAGCCGCGCTGCGAGGGATAAGTTAGAAACTGTTTAATAACCTGGTTCTGAAATGGCACGGCCGGTGCACCGGGGTGCCGGGGTACCGGGGTGCCGGGGTGCCCCTTGGGCCGGGCCGGGTTGACGTGCCGATACGGAGCGAGAAAATCGCGGGCTTTAGCCCCTGAGGAAATGCTTCTCGGCGCACCCCACCGGTTATGAAACAGGTTCTGGAAAGCAATCGGAGCTGGAGGAAGACTGCTCGCGCCTAAAGGCCCTGTGAAAGCTGCAAGGCATAATTAAAGCGGCCCCAAAGAGGGCAGATTTGGAACCGCAATGACGGAAAACACGAAGACCATAGCGAAGAATACAGGTTGGTACGGCCTCGAAAACATAATTAACGCGGTCATCACCTTATTTACCTCGATCGCCATTGCGCGCTATCTGGGGCCTTCGAAGAACGGCTACATTGTTTATGTCTCCTATATCGCTTCCGTCGTCGCGGGCCTCGGCGGAGTTGGCGTTCCCGCAACCACGCGAAAATATATGGCCGAGTTTTTCGGCATGGGCGACAGGGGCACTGCTCGATACATTTATCTCCGCACCTTGCTGCTGCAGGCCGGCTTGGCGACACTGGCCACGGGCGGCCTGCTCATCTGGGTGCTGGGAGACGCGAATCCGAATTACAAGTTGGCCGCCGCCCTCCTGGTGCTCAGCATTTGGCCTGCAATGGTCAACTACGTCTCGGCAATGGCCAATACGGCAGCCGAACAGATGTCGGCAAATGTGCCCGCCTCCGTCGCTTCAACTTTCACCTACTTCATTTTGGTCGGGGCAACGGTCGTTCTTCATTGGGGCGTAGTCGGTGTCGGCCTCGCTGTGCTCCTCATGCGAGTCGTGGATTTTCTTGTGCGCTTCTTCCCTACGTTGAAGCGCGTGCTCGCTTGGGGAACAACCCATGTTCAACCCCCTGAATTGGCCAGGCGCATGATGAAATTCTCCTTCCAGAGCGTCGCCAGCATGTTAGTAGAGCAGATCGTCTGGGGACGGTCGGAAGTTATCCTGCTCAAAATACTTAGCACCGATATCCGGCAGGTCGCATTCTACTCGGCAGCATTCAGCATGGCGGAACAATTGCTCATGGGTGCCATCATCTTCGGCGCTGCCGCCAGCACCACCATCTTCGCTCAATACGGACGCGACAAGTCAAGGCTTCCCGCCATCACCGCTTCCTCGTTTCGCTATCTTGGCTTGATGACCATTCCGCTGCATTTCATCGCGGCGGCCCTCGCGGTTCCTGCCCTCCTGCTCTTCTACGGCCATCAGTACGCCGACGCCGCCGCGGTGGTCGCGCTGGCTCCGCTGATGTGCATGTTCAAAGCCTTCATCTCGCCCGCCCAAAGTCTCCTGCAAAGTGTGGAGCGCCAGGGATGGGTCATTGCTGCCACAGTCGCGGCCGGGATCGTCGACATAGGCGTCGCCTGGTGGTTGATTCCCGCCCACGGCGCGGTGGGCGCATGCATTGGCAACGGTGCGGCGCAGGCTGTGGCCGTCGGCGCCATGTGGGCCGTCGCAATCCATCTCTACAAGGTAAAGCTTCCCTGGATGCAGATTGTAAAAATCACCTTCATCAGTACCCTTGCAGCGCTCACCGCGCACTATATCGCTGTCCAGTTCGCTCCGCTCTGGGGGATTCTCCTGGGTGGAACGGCATCGCTGATCGTCCTGTTCGGACTCTTCTACTTGATGCGCGTGCTAGAGACAGAAGACCGCTCCCGGTTGAACACTCTGACTGGGATGCTGCCGAAAAAAATCGGCGAGCCCGCGAATAAGATCATGTCGCTGCTGATCCGTCCGGAGTTGGTTAGCGCGCCAGAAAAGAGTCTGCTCTGAGACCATCGATTTATCGGTGGTATACTACCCACTCGCCGTCACAACAAAGTGGCTTCAGCTTCCTGGACGAGCACTTATGATACTTATCGTCAACGCAGATGATCTCGGGGCAAATGAACGAGTCAATGACGAGATCTTTGACCTCATGCAATCAGGCGTCGTGACTTCTGCTTCGCTAATGGCGAATACTCCCGGCTTTGAGCATGCGGTTCGGCAGGTACCGTGCTTCCCTCAATGTTCGTTTGGCGTACACCTGAACCTGACCGCATTCCCTCCGCTGAGTCCGAGCAGTGATCTTCAACCAATCCTGGACGAGAGCGGCCACTTATCGAAAAAACTATTTACAACCCCGATAACTTCCAAACTGCGCAAAGCTCTGCTCCACGAATTGACAATGCAGGTAGAGCGCACTCTGGATGCCGGCGTTCCTGTAAGTCACTTCGATTCGCATAACCACGTTCACACCATCCCGAAGTTATTCCCGGTTCTAAAGTCGTTACAACGAAAATTTGCGATCCGGAAGGTACGAACTACCATTAACTTGCTGCCCCCCGGTCAGCACATGACTAGGTTGCGCTCGCTCAAGAAGATAGCCTATCGCCTGGCGCTCCGCCACGCTTATAAGACAACAAGTCCGGATGGATTGGGCGACTTTCGCGATTTCTATAAAATTCTAAAAGCTGGGCCAGTTCCCCGCTTCCGCTGCCTGGAGTTGATGGTCCATCCGGGGATCCCCAATCCGAAGTATAGTGACGAAGTCGCCGCGCTCCGTTCCGGCTGGCACGGCCTTCTCCCCCTCGATATCGAGATCGGCAGTTACCACTCGCTATAATCCGCGCCCTTAGGCGCTATGCATAAATAAGTGTTTCAACCGCGTGGCATTGTGTCAGGGCACGACTTCAGTCGTGCCGCAAGGGCCAAGAGGGACCGTGGGCTTTTATAGCCCCCGAGGGAGTGCTCAACGTGGAATAGAACTCAATCAGAGCGCCCTTGACGCACACTTCATGCGACCGCTTCGCGCTTCTTATGCCACTCGACAGTACGCCGCAAGCCATCCCGGAAACTCACTGCCGGCTTATAACCCAGCAGTTCCTTAGCCAGCCCGATATCGGCCAGCGAGTCGCGGATATCGCCGGTGCGCGGGGCCGCGTAGGCCAATCCGCCGCTGTAGCCAGTCAGCTCGCTCAGAATCGCAAAGGTCTGGTTCAGGGTACTTCTCGAGCCGGTAGCCAGATTCATCATCCGTCCCGAAACCTTCTCCGCCGGCGCAGCGGCAGCCAGCAGATTGCCATTGACGACGTTTTCGATATACGTGAAATCGCGGCTCTGCTCACCGTCCCCAAAAATCGTCGGCTGTTCCCCCGCTAGCATCTTGCGGCAAAACAGCGCAAGCACTCCCGAGTAATACGAAGTGGGATCCTGGTAAGGCCCAAACACGTTGAAGTAGCGCAACACCACTGTCTCCAAACCATACACGCGCATGAACGAACGCATGTAATGTTCCCCGGCCAGTTTGGCCACCGCATAGGGACTGATTGGATTGGGCGTCATCCCTTCATGTTTGGGCAGCGTTGGTGTATCGCCGTAAGCGGAAGACGACCCTGCGTAGACCACGCGGTGAACCCCAGCCTCGCGCGCGGCTACCAGCAGGTTCAGCGTGGCGTCCACGCAATTTCTGTTTGTGGCCACCGGATCGGCAACCGATCGTGGAACCGACGCCAGCGCCGCCTCGTGAAAAACGATTTCAACGTCCTTGCAAGCCTCCGAACAGACCGCCGGGTCGGCCAGGTCGCCCTCCACGAACTCCATCGCTTCCAATCCGCTCAGATTTTCGCGTTTGCCGGTAATAAAGCTATCGAGGCCGCGAACCGTCTCGCCGCGCGCCAGCAACGCCGCGGCAATCGAGCGGCCGATAAACCCGGCAGCTCCAGTAACTAAATATCTGGCCAATGTCTTACTCCTAACTCGCGCACGGCCCCAAACCTGAACCGCTCTGGTTAGAATTCTACTGCCTGCAACCGGTCGCACATCGAGGCAGCACTACCAAGGCCAACGGATATGGCCTGGAAGTCTCCACACAGCCGTCTCAAACCGTAAGCGGTCCAAGCTATAGGGTCCAATGTCGAATCGACGCACATCGTATGGCGATGTCTCTCCACTAAAATTCGCGCCCCCATAGAACGAAAACGCAGCACGTTAACCCACGTCTCGCGCATGAATCCGCCATCTGTCGAGAGAAGCTTGTAAAGCGGACCGTGATCCACTTTAAACAGCCGCTTCCTGTCAGCGCGCTGTCTGGTTTCCGCGTGCGGCCGCATCAAGATCTTCGGCCAGCATCGACGCCAATTTCTGAACAAATGGCTGGCGCATCATCGTCAAATGGTGCCCGGAGACATTCCTTACCTTCACGGCCAAACGGCTCCGATCCCCCCACCCCATCGTCAGATCGTTTTTGCGATACCAGGGTTGGTCCGCGAGTCTGAACACCGTGATGGGCGCGGAACAGACGGGCGGAACGAAGGCTTTGCCTGGAAAATATTTTTGGAAAAGGACCTTCTTGCTGTAAGTGGAGCCTGGTTCCGGAGACGGCGCAGCATGATCGGACCCCTTCCAATCCACGAACTGCGAACCTGCAGGATCGTTTTCCTTCTTAAAGACCCCGCGATTGAAGCGCTGCAGCCGCTTCATCGCAAGATAGACCATAAACCGCCACCGATAGCGCGTATTCTCTTCTGGCCATGCGTCCAGAATACCTAGCAACGCAACTTTTTCGCCTTCCGCTTCCAATTGCCGCACCATCTCGAATGCGATAAAGGCGCCCTGGCATTGGCCAACCAGGTTGTAGGGCCCATGCGGCTGCACTGTCCTGATGGCGCGTACATATTCCTCTGCCGTGCTTCGATATTGCTCGTCATAGAAATCGATCGCAGGGTCTTCCTCAAGCTGCACCTGCAAGCCGTAAACAGGCTGGTCGTTGCCCAACTCGCGGGACATCGTCAGATATCCCAATGCATTCACATTCGGCCTTGCGACGCAGAACAGTGGCGCCCGAGTCCCGTGAGTCTGAATCGGAATCAAAATCGGCCAGTCTTCTGCCTTGGTTTCGCCCTGCTTGCCAATCAATGAAGCCAGTTGGCTGACCGTGTTTGCCTGGAACAGCACTCTGATCGGAAGCGACGTTCCAAACTCCTGATTCATGAGCGCAACTGCGCGGGCCGCCATCAGAGAATGCCCGCCGAGATCGAAGAAGTTGTCGTTGCGCCCAACTCGATCGACCTTCAAAACATCTGACCAGATCGCGGCCAGTTTCGTCTCCGCCTCGCCTTGCGGCGGTTCGTAGCCGCGTGTCGAAAAAGCGTTCGTCTCCGGCGCCGGAAGCGCCTTGCGGTCGATCTTTCCGTTAGGCGTCAGCGGCAATGCCTCCATGCACACGTAGGCCGCAGGAATCATATACTCAGGCATGCTCGTGGACAGGTACGCGCGAAATTGCTCCGCGCCGATATTGCCTTTCTCCGCCTCGGCAAGCGTTGAGACCGCGTAGTAAGCCACCAGCCGTTTGTCGCCCGGCGTATCCTCGCGCGCAATCACCACTGCTTCGCGCACCCCGGGGTATTCACCAAGACGCGCCTCGATCTCCCCCAACTCAATCCGGTAGCCGCGTATCTTTACCTGGTGGTCAATGCGTCCCAGGCACTCGATATTCCCGTCTGGCCGATAGCGCGCAAGATCGCCGGTGCGATACATCCGCGCCGCGCCGCCGGCAAACGGGTCGGCTACAAATTTTTCCGCCGTAAGCTCCGGGCGGTTCAGATAGCCGCGCGCAAGTCCGTCACCGGCAATGTATAACTCTCCCGTCACTCCAGCCGGTGCCGGCTCTCCGTGCGCATCCAGAATGTAGCACTGCGTGTTGGCCAGCGGACGGCCGATCAGGATCGGCTGCCGCCCATCCGTTACCTGCCAACCCGTCGACCAGATCGTCGTCTCTGTCGGCCCGTACAAGTTCCACACCCGCTTCACCGCGGGCGCCAGTTGCGCCGCCACTTCCTGGGGCATGGCTTCGCCCCCGCACACCGCCTGCAGGTTTGGTTTGCCGCGCCAGCCGGCATCGAACAACAGCCGCCAGGTCACCGGGGTCGCTTGCAGAAAAGTGATGTCGTGCCGCTCAAGAAGTTCCTTCAGTGCGTTGCCGTCCCCCGCTGCTTCAAAGCTCGCCACCACCGTCTGCGCCCCCGTCAGCAGTGGCAACCAGATTTCCAGACCTGCAATGTCGAAGGAGATTGTCGTCACCGCCAGCAGCCGGTCGCGCTCACTCAACTGCAGCCACTCGCGCATCGACCACAGGAAATTTGTCAGTGCCCCACGCGGTACTTGTACCCCCTTGGGCTTGCCCGTCGAGCCTGACGTGTAAATCACGTATCCCAGATCTTCGGGCTTCACCGCCACCGCGGGATTCGCGCGGCCGTTCGTTTGCCAGTCTTCATCTTCCAACTGGATGGTCGTGCCCGCAAAACCTGGCAATGTCCCGCGAAGACTCTTTTCGGTTATCAGCAGCCGGGAGCCGCTGTCGCTCAGCATGTAGCCCAGCCGCTCCGGTGGAAACAGCGGATCCAGCGGCAGGTACGCCGCGCCCGCCTTGATAATCGCCACCAAGGCCACTATCAGATCCGTTGACCGCGTCACATACAGCCCGACAATCTGGTCCGGACCCGCGCCCTGCTTGATCAACTCGTGGGCCAGTTGGTTTGCGCGCTCGTTCAGCTCCCGGTAGGTCAGCCGCTGCTCATCATAGGTCACGGCCACAGCATCCGGCGTTCGCTCCACCTGCTGCTCCACCAACTTCGCCAGCGGGACGTCCTTGGGATACTCGGCCCCGGTGTTATTAAACTCGCGTAGCAAATGATGGCGCTCGGACTCAGGCACGATAGGCAGGCAATCGATGGCCCGCGCATCGTCGGCCGCCATGGCGCGAAGAAGGTTGCGGAAGTATCCAAGATAACGCTCGATCGTGCTCTTTTCGAACAGCGAAGTAGCGTACTCGAGGCCGCCCATGACCTTCTTGCCTGTATCCCTCAGTTCCAGCGACAGATCGAACTTCGACACTCTGTGCGGCGTCGTCAGAGTCTCAACTTCCAGTCCTGGTAAATCGAACTTCCCCCCTAGCGTGCCATTCCACGCGAACATCGCCTGGAAGAGCGGACTGTGTGCCATGCTCCGCGCCGGCCGCGCCAGTTCGACTACCTGCTCAAAAGGGATGTCCTGATACTGCATCGCGGCCAGGGACCGTGCCCTTACCTGTCCAAGCAGTTCACGTACGCTGAGGGAGCCAGTCAGGTCCAGGCGGACAACCACAGTGTTTGCGAAGAAGCCGATCAGGTTCTCGACATCGAACCGTTCGCGGTTCGCCGCCGGCACTCCAATAAGAACGTCCGGCTGGCCGGAGAGCCGCGCCATCAGCGCTGCCCAGGCGCCAAGCAAGGTCATGAACAGAGTTACGCCGTGACGCCTGCTGAGCACCTTCAGTTGAGCCGTTAGTTCTTCGTCCAGCACCAGGTCCGCAAGGGCCCCGGCATAGCTCTGCTCGAGCGGCCGCGGATGATCGGTGGGTAACTCCAGCAATGCCGGAGCGCCTGCCAGTTCTTTCTTCCAGTAGGTTGCCTGCTGCTTATGAATTTCGCCTTCGCTCGGCTGTCGCTGCCAAACTGCGTAGTCGGCATATTGGATTTCCAACTTCGGCAGCGGGTCTTTTTCGCCGCGAACATACGCGCCGTAGAGCGTATTCAGCTCATTGACCAGAATCTCCATCGACCACCCATCCGCAACGATGTGGTGCACGGTGATCCAAAGTACGTGTTCGTCTTCTGAAAGCTGAATCAACCGCCCCCGGATTACGGGACCGGCCTCAAAGTCGAAGGGTTCGCTGACTTCTAATTCTGCAAGCCGCGCAAGTTCGGCCTTGGCGTCGCTGTTCTGGCGGAGATCGTGTTCGATCAACAGAAAGCGGCTGTTTTCCTCTGCCGCGACCCGCTGCACCGGCTCTCCGTTGTGCACGGCAAATGTCGTGCGCAACGCTCCATGGCGCGCCACTATCCGATCCAGCGTCTCATGAAGAGCCTTGCGATTTAGATTGCCCTTCAGCCGCAGGCAAAGCGGAACGTGATACGCCTCGCTCCCTCCCTCCATCTGCGCAAGAAACCATAGCCGCTGCTGACAAAACGACAGCGGAAACTCTTCGTCCCGCTTAGCAGTCGATTTGGACTTGAGATCGGAGGGAGTTGCGACGGAAGCGTTCATAAGATGTTTGATGATCTCCGGTTCGCGTGCAATCAGTTCGCTTTCCATTTCAGGCGTCATAGCTCCCGGAGGCGCGCTGAAACTCAGTTGACCGCCATGAACAGAAAACGCTACATGCCGGGCCTGCAATAGCCACAGAAACTCGCCGATCGGCAACCCCGCTAGATCTCGCTTTCTGTGTGAATGCGGTTGAGTGCCGTTTTTGTCGGCGTGCAAACCGTCTCCCTTGACCGCCCCGGAACGATCGAACACCGCCAGCTTCTTCTGAACGTCAAAGCCACCGTCCGGGGATTGTCTTCCCGCCTCCAATGTACTCTCAAGCGGCCTATCGCTGCGCGGAGTCATCGCCTTCCCTCCCAAGCTCTCCCAAGAAACCTTCTCCAGTCTCCCACCGGCGTTGCCGANNTTCGACACCCTGTTTCTTATCGGATAGACTCGGCCTCGGATTATTCAAACACTCTCGTCAAAACACTCCGTCTGCAAGCCACCGGATCTTCACAACACAATCTAAGTTCGACAATTGACTTGCTGGCGCGGCATTCTCACCTGTCCGAAACAAGTCATCTTATCCTGCAAGCCATGCTGCAAGAGTGACAATGCCTACTTTGTGTCAGGCGAATTCGAACCTTGGTGCCATATGCGAAACGTTGGTAACCCATTCCAATCATTACTCGATACACTCATTTTCGACCCTTCGGAATTGGAGCGCCCGGCCTTTCTTGCTACGGTAATTCACACCGTGGCCGTCTTAATTGGCGGGCCGTCCCTAAAGAACCTCTGATTAGGTAGACGTTTTGAAAGGGCGTATCTTTAGACGCGCCGCAAATTCCGCAAAATAACCGTGGGCTTTGGCCCCTGCGGGAGGGCTCTACGTGGAATAGAACTTGTTCAGAGCTGTCTTAAGGTTCGGTTCCCCGTGAATGTAGACCCGCATTTCACGTCTCATGCCGACCAAATAATCAAACTTCCAAGCCAACTGGGGAGTGTACTGAGTATAGATTAAATTGACAAACAAGAGAAGCGTCCCCGATACTTCAAAATAGCTTGTAGTGGCTTTCTCCGTTGCATAACCGACTCGCAATACTCGCATCCCGCAAGCTCACTCAATGAACCTACCTCGCCATGCAGAACTCTGGCTCCTGCCATACCTGAAAGATTGTTTGCGGAAGAGCATTCGGCCCACAACACCGAAGCGCGCCTGGGTTGCCATCGTCGATCATTACGAGCCGTTGGGCCTGGCCCAATCCGTCGCCCCCGCGCTCAATCGCGTGGCCAAATGGCGCGACCTATGGCCGCGCATTGCCGACGATGCGCCCAGGGATGCCGCGGGCCAGAGTCCGCAGTACAGCTTCTTCTACCCCCAGGAAGAGTACAGGCACGATTTGCTCGAAGGCATTGCGGAGATGGTGCGTCTCGGAGTAGGCGATGTCGAAGTGCACATCCATCACGATGAAGCGCATCTCCAGGGCGACAGAGGTCGGCGCGATTCTTTTTCCAGCAAGATCACCGAGTTTTGCGCCCGGCTCGTAAATGACCACGGTCTGCTGCGCCGGCACGATGGCCGCACCGTCTTCGGCTTCATCCATGGCAACTGGGCGCTGGATGACTCCCGCCCCGATGGCAAGTGCTGCGGCGTCAAAGGCGAAATCGCCTTGTTGCGCGATCTGGGCTGCTACGCCGATTTCACCATGCCCGCGATTCCCGAGCCGCCTCAGGGGCGGATCGTAAACCAGATATACTGGTGCACAAACAATCCTGACAATGCCCCCAGATCCTTCGATCGTGGAGTCGAAGCCACCCCCGGCGGAGGTAGACGCGGCGATCTGCTCATGATCACCGGGCCGGTCGGGATACGCTTCGGCCAGCGCCTGATGCCACGCGTGGAAACCGGGGAGATTGCGGTATACGACCCGCCCTCGCCTTCGCGTGCAAAACGATGGTTTAATCTGGCGCCCACCATCGGAGACGATCTCTTCCTCAAGCTCTACACCCACGGCGCGCACGACAGAAATCTCGAGCCGCTGCTCAATGGAGCCCTCGCCGCACTCTTCGGCTCCATCGCCGACGAAGCCAGGCGCAGAGACATCGAACTCCACTGGGTCACAGCCTGGCAAATGTATCAGGCTGCCGACGCCCTGATCCATGGCCGCAACCCCGTTGCCATTTCGGAAGATCGCGCATTGGGAACTCGTCCATGAAGACCCTCAATGTGCTGCTGGTCACCTATGTGTTTCCACCCGGCGGAGGCGTCGGGGTTCTGCGCGCCGCCAGTCTTGCGCGCTACTTCCCTGCTCAAGGAATCCAGCTCGATGTCATCACCGCCCGCAATGCATCCGCCGTGGGCGCAGATCCCTCGCTGCTCAATGAGATTCCCGCCGAAGTCAGAGTGCATCGAACCATCACCCTCGATCTCCCCTTCGGCATCAAGAAAAGAATCAAGCGGCTGATCACCGGCGCAAAACCCTCCGCGGGCAAATCCGTCTCTTCGAGCGCTCCCGGCAAGCCCAACTTCCTCAAGAGAGTCCTGGACAACATCCTCCTGCCCGACCCTCAGGTCACCTGGTATCCGGTGCTCCTGCGCGCTGCCCGCCGCATTATCAAAGAACGCAACATCGATCTGGTCCTCATCACGGTCCCCCCCTTCTCCAGCGTTCTTCTGGTCGAAAAGCTGCGCAAAGAATTCCCACATCTCGCCATCGTGGTCGACTTCCGCGACGAATGGCTCTCCACCGCCATCGACCTCGTCGGCTTCAGCCGTGGCGAGCGCGCCCGAGCCGTTGCCCGCAATGTGGAAGCAAGCGCCGTGGCCAATTCGACCGCCATTGTCGCCGTCACCGAGGCCGCGCGCCGCGAGATTCGTGACCGCTATCCTCTTGAACCCGACAGCAAGTTCCTTCTCATTCCCAACGGATTTGACTCGACCCGCCTGCGCCGCTACGCGCCCTCGTCCGAGCCCCGCCCAGGTGGCACAATCGTCGTCACCCACATCGGCACTGTTTACGCATCGACCGAACCCTCCACCCTCGTTGAAGCCGTGCAATCGCTACCGCCTGAGGTGAAGTCTCGACTCCGGTTCCGTTTTATCGGCCATATTGAAGAGCCGCGCTTCCGCGATGCCCTGCTGCAATTGGGCGATCTTGTGGAGTTGAGGGGCTTCCTCCCCCAGCGTGAGGCGCTGGCCGCCATGAACGAGACCGATTATGTCCTCCTGGTCCAGCATGGCCGCTTGAACATCGCGGCCAAGTTATACGACTACATCGGCGGCGGCAAGCCCGTTCTCGCCACCGTTCATCCCCAGGGTCCCGAACGTCTCCTGCTGGAAGAGGTGCAGGCGGGATGGTGGACCGGCAGCCGCGATGTTGCGGGTATTCGCCAACTCTTTATCGACGCCGCGGAGCGCGTCAATTCGCTGCATAACGACTTTCGACCCAATGTCGAAAAAGTAGCGCAGTATGAGCGCAAGGTTCTCGCCGGGCGTTATGCCGCCCTGTTGCATTCCATCGCCCATCCCCAGCCCGAGTACGGCCCGCAGGCGTCAACCGCCGCATCTGCCGGAGAGAGATAGCGCCAAATGCTCAAGATCGCAGTCGTCACGCGCTATTTCCCCAGCTCTGCGGAGCCCTGGCAGGGTCGATCCGCCTATCAGACACTGCGCCTGCTTGCCCAAAAGGCCGATGTGCGCGTCTTTTATCCCAACCCCAGTTATCCGTCGATGCTCCAGCCACGCAGCCGCAAGTACGGCAAGCTCGATCCCTCCTACAGCCCGCCGGATGTGAAGGTCAGCTACCACGACTTTCCCACTCTCCCGCTGCTCTCCCGGCCAATGAACGGCTGGATGATCGCCCGCACGCTCCTGCCTCACATCCGCGCATTTGCGCCCGACCTCATCTTCAGCTACTTCCTATATCCCGAAGGATATGCCGCCCTCAAAATCGGCAAGGCTCTCTCGGTTCCGGTAGTCGCCAGGAGCATGGGTTCCGATCTCAACAGAATCGGCGATCCCATCTCCGCCATGTATACGCGCACTGTTCTGCGCGAAGTCGATTTTCTGGTCATGGTCAGCCGCGATCTGCGCAGTAAGGCATTGGCCATGGGCGCTTCGCCTCAGAGAATCTGCACCATGGTAAACGGCTGCGATACTTCCGTCTTCCATGTCAGGGACCGGGCTCAGGCACGAGAGAAGTTGCACATTGACCCGGCCACAAAGGCCGTAGTTTACATCGGCCGAATGGATGTAAACAAAGGTCTGCGTGAACTGGTCGAAGCAGCGGCGTCGCTGCATCCCGAGCACCCCGATCTGCACGTCTATCTAATCGGCGGTGGGCCCGACAAAGCAATGATTCAAGCCGCCATCGACGCCAACAACGCGGCCAGCTACATTCATGCGCTGCCTGCGTGTCCCTTCGACGATGTCGCCCTCTGGATGGCCGTATCCGATCTGGTCACGCTGCCGAGCTATATGGAAGGTTGCCCCAACGTCGTCCTGGAAGCGCTGGCTTGCGGCCGCCCCATGGTGACAACCAATGTCGGTGGCATCCCCGAAGTCATGAGCGACACCTGCGGAAGTCTCGTGCCCCCTCGTGACCCCGGCGCGTTGGCCCAGGCCCTTGCGTCGGTTCTCGCCGCCACCTGGGACCCAGCGGCCATCTCCGCGCACATGAGCCATGGCTGGAATACCGTCTCCGACGAGTTACTCACTCTATTCGAATCCCTGGTGCCTCTGCGGCAAGCCTCCACACGCGTCCGCTGACCTCTAAGATTCTGTCCAAGAACTTGGATTTTGCTGAAGGGTACGGGCTTCAGCCCGTACATAATCTCAGCAAAATGAGTCGGGCTTTAGCCCCTGAGGGATGGTTTTAGACCGTTTCGACTTTCACCACAAGCCGTAAACCCGCAAAACAAAATCGCCGCCCGCGCATAACGCCTGTGCGCTAGGCTCGCAATCAATCCGGCTCCGCGCTCGAAGCCCCGTTCTTCCGCGCTCTTGCTGAAACTCTGTTGACCTCCGATTCCTGCAGCTTGTACAAAAGCGATCTGTAGCTGATATTCAGCCATTTCGCGGTCTTCCGGCGGCTCCAGCCATTCGCTTGCAGCACCTTCAAAATAATCTCCCGCTCTAACCCGCGCGTAGCGGCCTTGGTAATTTCCTTTAGTGAGATGGGATTGGCCAGGTCGATCTCCGGAACGATTCCCTTCGCCGCAAGCGGAACCAGGTCCGCGGCCAGCGACTCTTCGTCGCCCATCAACACATAGCCGCGAATCAGATTCTCCAGTTGACGAATGTTCCCCGGCCAGTTGTAGCGCTGCATCATCCGCGTAATGCCCTGGGAAAGAGGCTTCGGTTCCAGACGGTAGGCCTTCGAATGCACGGCCAGAAAGTAGTCGATCAGTTTCGGAATATCGGCGGCTCGATCACGGAGAGGAGGCAGTTCGATGGTCACTGCGTTGATGCGATAGAAAAAATCCAGCCGGAAGTTTCCATCCTCAGTCTGTTGGCGAAGATCTTCATTGGCTGCGCACACCAGCCGCGTTTTCACGCTCCGTGTCTCTTGCCCTCCCACGCGCATGAAGCTTCCATCCTGAAGCACTTGCAGCAGCTTGGCCTGAATCGACATATCCAGGCCGCCCACCTCGTCCAGGAACAGCGTCCCCATGTGGGCAAGCTCCACGCGGCCCCGCTTGGTCGCATACGCCCCGGTAAACGCTCCCTTTTCGTAGCCGAACAGCTCCGACTCAATCAGCGTGTGGGGTATCGCCGGACACGTTACTTTCACAAACGAGTGGCTCCCCCGGTTCCCGAGCGCATGAACCAAACGCGCAAAAATGTCCTTGCCCGTCCCGCTCTCCCCCTGCAAAAGGACCGGGACTGTGGTTGCCGCGATCTTCTCCAGTCGCTCCCGCGCAGCCGCCATCGCGGATGTTTGTCCGAAAATCACATCCATCGGCGGCAGATCGCGGAGATCGACGGACCATGAAGCACGTGCCAAAGGCATTCTTATTCCATTTCAGAGGGAGTCCCTACCTGTTGTCTATAGCAACTTCCTCACCAGACGCAGAACCTTTGGAACGCTGTGCTTCACGCCAAAGTAACGTACCTGTCAACCCTAAGGTGACATATCACTGCTGTTCCTCACACCATTCGCGAAATATTGATGCAGAATGTGTAAAACCCGCCCCAAAGTGGTAAAACTTTTCCACTTCCGATGCTAAGATGAACTTCACGGCATCATGTTTGGGCTCCCCGTTCTCTCTCCACTTGAGATGATCCGTACCAAAGTGGTTTTTTTCGGCAGCCCGCTGCAAACCTCAAGGATCGTCCAAGATTGTTCATGCTGGCTCTCGGGCACAGGGAACGGGACTTGTCGTAGATTGTTTTAGCAGTGGCGGGAGGGTCAGGAATGTCAGGCGCGAAAAAGGGGATGCCCTTCAAGGTTCCGGGTAAGCGCAGCTCTCACATCGTCGTTCTCGATGGCGACCCCGCAATCCTCGATTACGTCAAAAGTGTCCTCGAAGACCGGTTCAGAGTCACCATCTTCACCGAGGCCGCGGAACTTAATCGGACCCTCAAGGAATCGACCGCTCCCGACCTGCTCCTCTTGGACTGGAACATTGTCGAAGACAGCTCCGAAGAGAACGCTCTCGGCCTCCTTGCCAAAACACACGCCGCCAAGCCGTCGCTACCCATCGTCATGTTTGCGTGTTCAGCCGAGTTGAACGAAGTCATAGCAGCCACGCAAATGGGCGCCGAGAGCGTAATCCTCAAGCCGTTTAGAAAAGCCGATATCGACCTTGCCGTCGAGAAATGCTTCAAAAAAGCCGGCAAGCATTCCAACGACGCCGACGTCGAGGAAATCCCCCTCAACGAAAACACTTCCTTTGTCAGATCCTGCCAGCGCATGCGCGAAATCGAGTCCCAGTGCACGCTGGTCGCGCGCGCCGACATCCCGGTCCTCATTCTCGGAGAGAGCGGCACCGGCAAGGAAGTCGCGGCCATGCTCATCCACAAGCTCTCCGGCCGCAGCCAGCGCCCGTTTCTCAAGGTCAATTGCGCGGCCATGCCCGCCGATTTGCTCGAAAGCGAACTCTTCGGCTACGAGCAGGGCGCTTTCACCGGCGCAGTCAAGTCCAAGCCGGGCAAGTTTGAGATCTGCGATCGTGGCACCATCCTTCTCGACGAGATTGGCGAAATGCCCTCCGTACTCCAGGCCAAGCTCCTCCAGGTCCTGCAGGATGGAACCTTCTCCCGCCTCGGCAGCCGAGCCAGTGTCAAGGTCGATGTGCGTGTCATTGCCGCAACCAATATCGATATCAAGGCCGCCATCGCGCAAAAAATATTTCGAGAGGACCTCTATTACCGCCTGAATGGATTCACCCTCAAGATGCCCCCCTTGCGCGAGCGCATCGAGGAGATTCCCCTTCTCACCCAGCATTTCATGCGCAAGGTCGCAACCAGGTACGAGTGCCAGCCCTTGCCCATCTCTCCTGCCTTCATGCAGGCTCTCTCCAGCTACCGTTGGCCTGGCAACCTGCGCGAGTTGGAAAATACCATCAAGCGTTACCTCGTCCTCGCCGACGAACATGCCATCATCGAAGAGCTCAATCCTGTCCAGCGCATCGGGCCGCAGGTTTCCATCGGAGATGGCACGGAAAACGACCGCAGCCTCAAGCATCTGGTGCGAAACCTGAAGGATGGGGCCGAAGCCGCCGCCATCGCGCAATCCCTGGAAGTCTCCGGGTGGAATCGCAAAGCGGCCGCAAGCGACCTCCAGATCAGCTACAAGGCCCTGCTCTACAAGATCAAGCAATATAACTTGAGCCCCCCACCCCGGAAGCATCAGGTCTCCATCGAAAAAACCCCCGACCTCGATCGAGCCCAAAGCGCCTGACAAACTGCAGAA
>PLOG01000144.1:2829-31413 GCA_003142935.1 Acidobacteriaceae bacterium | reverse complement strand
GACGAAATCGAGAAGGCGCATCCAGATGTGTTCAACATCCTGTTGCAGGTGTTTGAAGATGGGCAGTTGACGGATGGGCTCGGCAACACCGTCGACTTCAAGAACGTCATCCTGATCATGACTTCGAACATCGGCGCGAGGCACCTGATGAAGAAGCAGGGGCTGGGCTTCCAGAGCGACCGCGAAGACATCGTTTCGGACAAGGTGGAGGAGTTAGTGAAGCAGGAGGTCAAGAAGACCTTCAATCCCGAGTTCCTGAACCGTCTCGACGAGGTGATTCTCTTCCAGTCGCTGTCGGATGGCGACCTGATCCAGATTGTCGAGTTGATGGTTCAGCAGTTGAACGCGAACCTGGCGCAGAAGGCGATCACCATCTCGGTGACCGAAGACGCCAAAAAGTGGATTCTCGACAAGACTCTCGTCGATCGCAGCTACGGCGCGCGCCCATTGCGCCGCGCATTGCAGCGATACGTCGAAGACCCCTTGTCGGAAGCCCTTATCGCCGGACAAATTACCGACCGGCCGGCGTTTCTCGAAGTCTATCTCGAAAACAACCAGCTCTTCTATCGCCCGGTAAGCGCGGACGAGAGCGGGAGCGAGGAAAAGGCGGCTGGGGTTCTGTTGTTCAGCGCCTGAGGCTCTTTCCAATCGAAACTAGACGGCCCCCGACTAGCCCGCCGGGGGCTTTCTTTTGGGCGATTGCGGCGGTCTTAGAAACGAAAAACCCAAGCGTTTGGGTTTTATGAAAAATTTGTTTGATGCCGACGGTCCTGAGGGTTGGCGGGTTACGCGTTGTTGTTTATCCGAACGACCACCGACCAGAACACGTGCATGTGATCGGGCAACGGCATGAAGCTGTCTTCGAGTTGAGCGGCCTTAGCAGACTGTGACGCTTCGTGAAAACTACGGGTTTGCGCGGCGCGACCTGGCCAGGATTGAACGCGAGATGCTTAAGAGTCTGGCCGCGCTTTTGAACGAGTGGGAGGGAATCCATGGAACAGAATGATCGGTTCAAGATCGCGAACCGGAAGGCGCATGAGTTGCATGCCTCGCATCCGCATGCCGTGAGCGCACGCTATGATCGCGGCATCGCTCGTGTCGTGATCACGCTCAATACCAATCTTGACGTAGCATTCTCGCCCCGCGATGCTGAAGGGCTGGAGAATGCATCGCCTGCCCAGTTGGATGCAATCGAGATTTCCCTCTCGGGATTTGGCATCCATTTTCCGAAACTTGACGCGGATATCTATCTGCCTGCGCTTCTGGAGGGATTTCCCGGTTCAAGAAAGTGGATAGCCGGGTGCCTGAGGGTCCGGATTTTCGGACCTGGGAAACCACGAACTACCAAACTTCCAGCTCGAAGTCCCGATACTCGCGAATCAACTCGAAATCCGCGCGGTTGGAAGTAATCAGCCGCGCCCCGTGCATCCGTGCCGTCAGCGCGATCAGCACATCGAAATGCAGATCGCGCAGCTTGTGGGGCTCGAAGCCGTGGTCCGGCTGTATCCTTGCAAGAATCCGACCGGCGCGCGGCCCACCCTTCATTTGCCTTCCTGCCTTAGCCAGGAACAGCCGGCGACCTCATCCATGAATCGTTCTCCGATTCAAGGGTGGGATCACACGAAGCTCTACCCGGAATCCCCAATTCCTCCGCGGCCACCTCCCGAAAAGGGCGAAGTGGTCATTCCGGCTCAGCAACCCTTAGCTGAATTCAGTAATCCTATGAGTCGGAGGGGAAGAATGAAAACCAACCTGGCGCAACGCCTTCGATCGTGGTCAATGATTACCCTCCTGATCTGCCTTTGGCAACCGGGCGCTCAGGCAGACCCCGTAGCAGTTCGCTACACGAGGGGGACCATTCACGGACTTCTCGAGTTGCAAACGGAAGATGGCCACGTTGTCGCGTCGGGAGATCTTGTCCAGGTCGTCCATGGCAGCCAGGTTACTGCGCAGTTGACCTTCCATTTCAAAGATGGCTCAATCGACGATGAAACCACAGTCTTCTCGCAACGCCGCAACTTCCAGCTCATCACCGATCACCACATACAGAAAGGCCCTTCGTTCCCCCAGCCAATCGACCTCTTCATTGACTGTCGCAGCGGCAAAGTCACGGTCCACTCCACAAATAAAGATGGCAAGGAGGAGGTCAAGACCAGCCAACTTCACCTGCCGCCGGACCTGGCGAACGGCCTCGTTTCCGCCATCGTTGAGAACCTCCGGCCCGGCGCCCCGGAAACAAAAGTCTCCATGCTGGCCGCCACACCCAGCCTGCGCCTGGTCACGCTGTCCATCTCTTCCCGTGGCGAAGAGTCCTTTTCGGTGGCCGGTGCTCCTCGAAAGGCAAACCATTCTGAGATCAAGATCGAACTTGGCGGAGTCGCGGGCGTAGTGGCGCCCATGATCGGTAAACAGCCGCCCAATATTCAAATCTGGGTTATCGGCGGGCAAGCTCCCACGTTCGTTAGAGAACAAGGCCAACTCTACGAGGATAGCCCGATGTTCACCATCGAACTAGCCGGCCCCACCTGGCCGGACTCGCCCAGTTCCGGCAAATAGAGCCTATCCTGAGCTCGGTGGAGCGGCCGGATTTCCGCGTTTGGCACGACATGCGCTTTTTGCTCGAGATCTGCCAACCCCAAACAAGAATGAGGAATCCTCATGCATATGAGAACAAACGGTCAGCTACTAGCGGCGCTCCTGGCAACCGCTCTGGTTTGCACACCAGCTCTTGGATTCAGTAGACCCTCTAGCCCGAACCAGGACAGCGGCGCAAAGCAGGATCTGAAGGACGCGGGGCACGAAACCAAAGATGCCGCCAAGGACACCGGCCACGCCGTGAAGAAGGGAACCACCAAGGCCTACGACTCGACGAAGCACGGCACAGAAAAAGACTACGATGCGTCGAAAAAGGGCACTGAGAAGGCCTACGATAAAACAGCACATGGCACAAAGAAGGCCTACCACGCCACGGCAAACGGCACAAAGAAGGCCGCGACCAAGACCAAGGACACGACCAAGGGCGCGGTGGACGGCGCCAAAGAGGGTTCAAGGGAGCCGCAGAAATAGCTAGCCGCGGAGAATGGCGGAAGGCCTTTTTGAGCTCTACGCGCAGGACTATGATGAAATTCGTACTTCACAGTCATGCGAGGAGACACTGATGAGCCAAAAGCAACCTGCCATCGATAACCAGGGACGCCGCGAGTTCTTAAAGACAGGCGGAGCTGTAACCGCCGCATTCCTTACCTCCTCAGCTCTCGCCGCTGAAGCTCCGAAGTCTCTCCCCGCCCTTCCATCGAATCCCGTGACTCCCACCGCCATGCCCACTCGCAACCTGGGCAAGACCGGCTACAAGGTCGGCATCTTTTCGCTGGGCGGACAAGCTGCTCTCGAAATGCCCAACAACGAAGCCGTTGCCGTGCCCATCATCGAGCGCGCCCTGGACCTCGGCGTCAACTACATCGACACTTCATCCATCTATGGCGGTCCCGATCGCTGGAGCGAGCAGTACGTGGGCAAGGTCATGGCCCACCGCCGCAGCCAGGCCTTTCTCGCCACCAAGACGAAGGAACGCACCCGCGACGGCTCCATGCGCATGATCGAGAAGTCGCTGCAACTGCTCCAGACCGATCATGTCGACCTCTGGCAGTTGCACGATATTGGCACTCTCTTCGACGTCAACGAGGTCTTCGCCAAGGGCGGCGCCATGGAAGCCCTTGTTGAGATGAAAGGCCAGAAGGTCGTCCGGCACTTGGGCCTCACCGGCCACTACCGCCCCGACGCGCTCATGGAAGGTATCCGCCGTTATCCCTTCGACACTGTTCTCATGGCCATGAGCGCCGCCGACCCGCACCATTTCAGTTTCAATGAGGCGCTTCTGCCTCTCGCTGTCGAACGCCAGATGGGCATCATCGGCATGAAGGTCCCAGGCCGTGGCCGTTTGCTTTCAAACTGGACTCCGCAGCCACTCGAACTGCAGGCAAAGATGTGGGAAGGTATGGTGCCCGCGCCCACCCCCGGAACCCTCACCATGCGCGAAGCCATGTACTACACCCTGTCGCGCCCGGTGAGCACCATCATCATCGGCTGCGATTCGATTGCTCAATTGGAAGAGAATGTGCACCTGGCGCGCGAGTTCACTCCGCTCAGCGATCCTCAGGCAGCGGCAATCGTCGCGCGCGCCGAACCAGTCTCCAAGCCGTCGCTCTTTTTCCGCTTTTACGACCGGCCTTGAGAGATCTCCGAGTAGGCCGATGTTCGATCATGATTCTTCCACTGGAGATTCGCCGCTGGAAAAAATGTCCTGCTACTCCAACTGGCTCGTCTTAACCCCCAGCGCGGCAAAGTCCACCGTCCCCAACCCGCGCGCAGCCGCCATCTGCAGATAAGGCAGTCGCTCGGGGTCAAGATCCCAATAGGCCTTGGCCACGTAAGCATCGATCGCTACTGGATCGGTTCCGGCCACCATTGTTTTCTTCAAGGTCACGTCTTCAAGGTTGCCGCCCGTTGGGCCGTTGCGCAGCAGAACCCGATAGCAGTCCATCAATGTGACCGTGGGCAGCATAAAGCTGGCCAGGTCCGCAAGACTCTGGTGAATCTGCTGGTGCAGGCGATTGCGTTCCCCTCCCAGAATGCCGTACCAATTCTTCATTCCCAGCGTCGCGCCCACAAGCCCGTGATGTTTTGCGATGGGCAGATTGAAGATCTTGTCCGCTTCAAGAAATGGTTTGAATATGGGCCAGCTCTTCAGTACAACGCCGCCCATGTCCACCTCTCTGAAGAGTTCGGGGTCGGGAAGAATCACTTCCGCGCCCTCTGCCCGCGCCGCAGCCTGAATGCCCGAGCGCTGAAAGCAGCGCCGCGGTTCATTGCAGCTCACGTCGGTCACAATCACGCGCTTTGCGCCGGCCTGCCAGCATTGCCGCACCACCTCCGCCACTACTTCGGGATTGGTGTTGGCCGCCTGCTCCGGCGTGCGATCCCAGGCGATATTCGGCTTCAGCACCACCACGTCCTGTCGGCTCACAAAGCGGCGAATCCCGCCCAGATTCTCAAGCGCCTGCTGCACCAAGGCGCGCGGCTCCCCACCCTGAACGACAGTGATCTGCGGCAGCTTGGCATCCGCGGCTATACGATGATCGCGCCGCGCTTGTTCGGCCTGGGCAGGAACCGGCCGAAGGCTATGCTCGCTGAGCCAGACGCCCGCGCCCGCGGCCCCGGCGGCCACTCCGCCCAAACGCAACAGTTGCAGCATCGCGTCCCGCCGCGTCATATGCGGCACGGGTGGCTTCGTATTCTTCTCACTTGCCGTTCCGGCTTCCCCATCCATCTTCGTTCTCCACGTCACACTTCAATCAACTTGATGCGTTTTGGATCGTTGACACCTAACTTATGTTCGGCGTCGGCGGCAGTGTCAATGTAGCGCGGCGCGCGTCCCGCGGTCTCAAGCGTCGGCAATCCCGCCGCAACGCGCTTGCGATCCAATATCTGCAATGCAGTGTGATCCACGGCCACGCGATCTTCCCCAACAATCAGCGCATTCGGATACCAGAGGTGCTCGGGACGAAATCCCGGTCCACCCTGATAGATCGACGATAAGGCGTCGCCGATTGTGATGCAGACTCTATCTCTGATTAACGGTATGCAATTCAGGTCTGCCACTGCGGGATTGCAATTGTTGCCGTGCAGCGTGTCCGGCCGATCCACCACGCCGTACATGTTCTTCATGGAAAACGTCATGCCCGCCAAATCGTGGTCTTTCAGGATCGGCACATTGATAACGACCGCGCATTCGCGAGTCAGAATCTTCGACAACCGGACGTGTGCCACGCCAAACGATTCCTGCTCTGCTTCGAAGCCCGCAATATCGCTGCCAAAGCAACGAACTTTGCTTCGGTCGGTATTGATTTTCAGACCGCAAGCCTCAAGGTCTCGCGCGTTGCGATCCCACACCACGATATTGCCCGCGGACACGCCTGCCTGTTGCAGACGTTCGCAAATTGCCTGCACCAGCACGGCGTGGGTCGAGATTCCCCTGCCGCCCAGCCCGTTCACCTTGATGCCGACCACTCTGTTTTTGACAACGTTCGGAAACCCGATGAGCTTCCACGCCTCCATCGGTTTCTGGCGTCCGAAATAGCTGGTCACGGCCCGGTCCAACAGTGCGAGCACGCGGTTCTCATCCAACTGCGAACCCGCGCCGTGAAGCGCCTCATCCCTGGCCACCACAACCCGCGGCTTGCTGTTCTCTCCACTCTGAGCCAGCATGCCCGCTAGTCCAAGCCTGGTCTGCGAACCAAGCAGCACGGCCCCTGTCGCTGCACTCTTCAAAAACTCCCGGCGATCCTTCATTCCGTCCCCCATATGCTCTTGGCTCAATCCTCAACCAAGCCGGCGTTGTCCCAGTACGTGATCTTCAAATCCCAGCAGGTACCACATTCCACGACCGGAAAACCTCCCGGTTATCGTCTTCCTCAAAAGTCGTTTCATCAGCTTCATCGCATCGGCAAGCGTCGTAAGGAAGCCTTCTCTGGACCGCCCTGCGTGCAGCACTTTCACCCCATTCGCCAGCAGAATATTCACTACTTCACGAACGTCGGGAAGGTAAACATGCGTCGGGTCGTCGCAGAACTGCAGTGTTTCATCCTCCGACGAAGGCAGCGACAAACTACGTAGCGAAGGAAATGCAATCCAGATGTATCCTCCCGGCTTCAACTTTGAGCAGAGCGCAGCCAAAACCGGCGCCGGCTCTCGAATATGCTCCAGCACATGATTCAGAATCACGAAATCGTAACTGCCGTCCGGAATCTCCGCATACCCCGAACTGTCCGAGCCCAGCAGATAGAACGCGTCCATCGCCGCATCGTCTTCGCCGCTCAAGTTGTAGCGCTGAATATCCGCGCCCGTGTAATGGCACCCAGGAAACCAGCGCTTCGTCACCGAGGGTGAATTATTGCCGCAGCCGATGTCCAGAATCCGAATGGAGGCTGAGGAAAGCCTGTGCCTCACATATTGGAACTTCATCGGGCAATGCGGCATCGCAATCCTCGCGTCCGTCAACGCGGCCTTGCTTTCGGCCGCACAGTTCACAGTCTCGCTTCTACCCCGCGCGCCAGCGCCAGCAGCGCCTGCGGCCCGTCTGGACTCGACTCATACGCCACAATGCGCACCAGGTGCGGGCCCTTGCGGAAGGTGACGCTCTGTTCGTACACCAAGGCCGCATCGCCTAATTGCACACTCTTCGCGTCCTTGGTCTGCCCGGCCTCCAGAATCTTTCGCGCGCCCGCTGAATCACCCATAGTGTAAACGTCCACTACCGCTTCCAACTGGCCCTGGTACTTGTAATCGGAGGTCGCCGCCGACACCACCCCGGCCGATATATATTGTTCGGCATCACCGTCGATGTACTGCCAAAGGTCATTGGCGGCAAACGTGCGCGTGTCGCCGGACTTCTCCCAACCTGTCACCGTTCCGGTGCCCGGAAACGGATCGACCTTGCTCCTTTTGCATCCACTGCCTGCGGCTGCGATTACAACCGCAATCCCAACAATCGCCAACGTCCATTTTTGAGGGCCCGACATTCTTTATTCTCCTTCATTTCCGATTCAGCAAAATCTGGCTGCTCGGGGAGCGGCTTTCGCCGATGCTCGTCACATACACTGCCGGATGATCCTGCAGCGGACACGCATATTCGCAAGCGCCGCAGCCCACGCAGCGGCTTGGATCCACGCGCGGCTGTTTTAGTGTTTTCGTGTTTCCCGCAGAGTCTATCACCTGTGCTTCTTCTACATAAATGGCTTTTGGAGAAACCGGGCACCACTCCTCGCAAACAATGCAATCGATGGCCATTGCCCAGGGCAGGCAGCGCCCGCGGTCATAGAAAGCCGTACCCAGCCGAATGGGTTGATTCTGCTGGCCCACGTCCACGACCCAACCTTTTTCTTTCGGCGTAATCTGCCAGATCGCTCCCGTCGGGCACACCTCCGAGCAGAGTACGCAACTGGGTTCGCAATAGCCAATGCGCGGTACAAGTGTCGGCGTCCATAAGCCTTCCAGGCCGGCCTGGCCCAACGTGGGTTGCAGCGAATTGTTCGGGCACACCTTCATGCACTCACCGCAGCGAATACAGCGGGAAAGAAAGTCAGGCTCGTCCAGCGCGCCCGGCGGACGAAGCAGCTTTTCGTTTCTGCTCTTGCCCATACCGGTATTGGCGCGCATCAGCGGAACCACGACCGCGCCCGCCGCGAGGCCAGTCAGTGTCCGTCGCCGGCCCAGGTCGGGCGAGGCGACTTCCTTGTTTTTCTCTATTACGGGGCGGAAGAAGCGAAACTCCAGGCTGCCGTGCGGACAACTGCCCACGCAGTTCATGCACATCAGGCACTCGGCCTTGCGCCAAGGTGCGCCGCCAATGGGATCGTCGCCCCCCTGGCAGTGCAGCAGGCAGCGGTTGCACTTGTCGCAGCTCTCGGCATCCTTGTGCAGCCCCAGCACACTCCAGCGCGACACCGCCCCCAGCAGCGCTCCAAGCGGGCAAATCGAGCGGCACCACAGCCGCGTAATGCGCAGGCTGGCCGCCAGAATCGCGACAAACAGAATGCCCAGAACCAATCCCTGCGCAAAATGTGCCTGAGCAAGGTCCAACACCAGAAACTGCAGCAGCGCGTGGATCGTTCCACCCGTCGCCTTGATTGCCGCAATGTGGCTGTTTTCCAATGGTGTCAGCACCGCGTGCACGGCAAAGTTCAACGCGGGCAAAATCGCAAGACCGATTGACCGCACCAGCAGGCTGAAAGGATCGAGCCAGCCAATCGCCATTGAGCCGAAAAACGCGGCAACCAGGCCGGCAATCAGCACAACGTACTTAATTGTCTGCCAGCGCTTGTACCTGTTTGCCTCAATGCGCTGCTTGCCCCTCTTGGCCTCTGAAGGCATGTTGCCCACAAAGTGCTGCAGTGTCCCCATCGGGCAAATCCAGCCGCAAAAAAAACGCCCCAGAAACAGAGTCGGCAGCAAAATGACCAAGCTCCACAGAAGGCCACGATAAAGCGCGCGCGTGGCAAGCGCATTCGTCAACGCGACCAGCGGGTCCCACTCGAAGAACAACCGCACCGGTCCGCGCACGTGAATGTCGCTGGTGGTGCCGATCATGGAGTGCAGAGACGTAGAAACCAGCAGCGCAAGGAACAGAACCAGGAAGAGGATCTGTGAAATCCTGCGCCACTGCGGCAACCTGGATCCGGCCAAAAATCCCTCCCTCACGCCGCGCGCGCGCAATCCGAATATATGAAGATGATTGGCGTTCAGGCTATCGATCAACAGTGATCTGCATCACGGATTGGCCGTTTGCGCTTCTTCTTGTTGCCGGAACCTGTTCACTGCGCCTGGGTCGTCCCGCATTTCCGACAGATGAGAAGCTTTCTCTTGAGACAGCCCGGGCGGAAGAATGGACATCCTAAAGAGTGCAAGATGGTACAGAATTTCCTGCCCGTTGAGCGCAGGCTGTTTCTGGCTGTGTCGATGGAAAACACGGCGAAAGAGGATTGACCATGTTCAATTCAGGTTCACTGGTTCGCGCGGGACGGATGCCGGTTCTGCTTCTGGTGGTGGTAGCGGCCATGCTTTCGGGATGCAAATCCCGGCAGGAAAAGGCGCTGGACCAGGCCAAGACGCAGGCGGCCAAGACCGGGCAGGCGCAGCAGGTAGTTTCAGTAGACAAGAACGGAACCACTACGACGACTGTGGTGCAACCGCCGCCGGCCGGCCAGGCCAGCGAAACGATCACGACGACACAGACACCGCCCGCGGCTGGGACGCCCGTTCCAGCACCCTCGGGACCGACAGTTTCGGCGGTGCCGCAACCGCCTCCGGCGCCGGTCAACGTGACCATCGAGGCGGGCACGATGCTGACCATCCGGATCGATCAGCGCATCAGCGTAAAAACCAGCCGCTCGGGGGACACGTTTACCGGCGAGTTGGTGGAACCGGTGCTGGCTGGCGACAACAGCGTGCTGGCGCCGAAGGGTGCGTTGGTGAGCGGCGTGGTGGATGCGTCGCATCGGCGCGGGCACTTCAAAGGCAGATCGCTGCTGGAGTTGCGGTTGACCTCACTGACGCTGAATGGGACGCGGTATCCGCTGACGACGCAGGACCGTACGGAAAGCAAGAGGGGCAAGGGCAGACGTTCAGCGGGCTTGATTGGCGGAGGGGCGGGGCTGGGAATGCTGGTGGGCGGCGTGGCCACCGGCGGGGTAGGGCTGGTGGTGGGCGGCCTGGTGGGTGGCGGCGGTGGCACCGCCCTTGCGGGATTGACGGGCAACCGCGATCTCGACATACCGGCGGAGTCGGTTGTGCGCTTCAAACTGGCGGACGATTTGGTGGTGCAGCCGGCACAATAGCGTGAACAGGTTATCGAGTTTGCTCGAAGCGGAGGGCGAGCCCGCACATTCAAAGGTGCCCGTGCATTCACAGATGATTGATCAGCGAAGCCATGCAGGCCGCGCCGAATCCGTTATCGATGTTGACCACGGAGACATTCGGCGAGCAGGTGTTCAACATGCCAAGCAACGCCGCCACGCCGCCAAACGAAACGCCATAGCCCACGCTGGTGGGCACCGCCAGCACCGGCGCATGCACCATCCCTGCCACCACGGTGGGCAGAGCGCCCTCCATGCCGGCGCACACAATCAGCACCCGCGCGGATTGCAGTGACGTTCTCTGCGCCAACAGCCGATGAATCCCGGCAACGCCAACATCGGCGATGAGTTCAACGTCGTTGCCCATCAGCCGCGCGGTCACGGCGGCTTCTTCTGCCACCGGCAGATCGCTGGTTCCAGCGCAGACAACCGCGATTGTTCCCTTTCCGGCAGGAACCGCGGCATTCTGAGTGAGCGTGATCGCGCGTGCAGCCTCATGGAACTCTGCTCGCGGTTCAACCATCAAAACTGCTTCAAACATCTCTTGTGAAGCCCGCGTCGCCAGCACATTGCCGCCCGCCTTCGCCATATGCGCAAAGATCGAGGTCACCTGCGTGATTGACTTGCCTGAGGCGAAGATCACCTCGGGCATGCCGGTGCGCAGCGCGCGATGATGATCGAGCTTGGCAAAGCCAAGGTCTTCAAAAGGCAGATTACGCAGCTTTTCCAGCGCATCCGCAACGCCAGTTCGCCCTTCGCGCACTTCTTTCAGCAGCGACTCGATCGCAGTGGGATCCATCAGAGGCTCTCCTTATCTGTAGTCGCTTCCGTAGCTGCAGCAAAGGCCCGCATGGCCTCCTGCATCACTTGTTTCAGTGGAACCGAGTGCCGCGCAGCCAAATTGCGGCAGTCCTCGTACTCCGGAGACGCATTGGCAATTTTGCCCGAGGGCCAGCGCGCGATCTTGATGCGAACACGGCCCCGCGCCGTCAGCACCTCTACAAATTCGCGCTTGAGCGATCGCTTGTTCTCGACCCTCCAATGCAACCCAATCGTCGTTGTCTCGCGGAAGATCACTTCCTGGAGCGGCGGCACAAGATCGGGACGGCACAGCACGGTCAACTGCACACCGGTGCGCCCCTTCTTCATCTGCACAGCTACGCGAAACACGTCCCACGCACCCGCCTCCAGCAGCAACTCGCTCACATAGGCCAACACCTGCGGATTCGAGTCGTCGATCACCGTCTCGATGATTGCGATCGGTTCCTCCGCGAAAGACTCCCCGGCGCCCTCCGTCGTCTCGCCCACCAGCAGCCGCAGCAGGTTGGGCTCGCCCGGAGTATCGCGCCCGCCCGCACCGTAGCCCGTCGCTTTCACGCGCATCGCGGGCAGCGTCTCATAGCTAACATCCAGCATGCGCAGTACCGTCGCGCCAGTCGGCGTCACCCGCTCCATAGGCGCCCCAGCCGCATACACCGGTGCATCGCCCAGCAAAGCCAGCGTGGCGGGCGCAGGTACCGGCAACGTTCCATGCTGGCATTTCACTGTTCCGCTTCCGACATTGAGCGGCGATGCCAGCCAGCGGTCAACCCCCAGCAACTCCGCCCCCGCAGCCGAGCAGACAATGTCCACGATCGTGTCCACCGCGCCCACTTCGTGGAAATGCACCTTCTCAATTGGAATTGAATGGATGGCCGCCTCGACCTCGCCCAGCAGTCGAAACGCGCGGCAGGAACGCTCCTTCACAGCCTCAGAAAGTGGCGCAGCCTCAATGATCTTCAGTATCGCCGACAAATGCCGATGCGGCGCGTGGCTGTGCGTCGCCTTTTCCTGCGCGGCGGCCGGCTCATGCATGTGTGCCTCGCGAGAATGAGAGTGAGAGTGTTCCCCATGCGAATGCGTCTCGGCTGCATGATCTTCGTGCGAGTGGACCGCACCATACGTCGGCTCGTCCGCAGGCGTGCCGGGCGTGATCACATCGACCTTTGTAGCCGCCAGCCCGCCCCGGCTCACCTTGCGCATCTCGAGGCGCGCCCCCACGTTCAGTGCAATCGCAGTCTCTGCCAGGGCATCAAACGGAACACCCGCATCCACCAGCGCACCCAGCAGCATGTCGCCGCTTATGCCAGAAAAACACTCCAGATAGCCAATACGCATCGTTCGTTGATTTTAAACTGTTGCCTATGCGCCGCGCCGCGCAAGGACCTCAACGGGCAGAATCGCATTCAGCGACCCGGATCGAAACCCCGTGCAATCCAGCGTCACATATTGGAAGCCGGCCTGCCTGAGCGCAGCGGTAATTGCGTCCAGCATCTCCATTGAAAGCGCGCGGGGCAACTCGTTGCGCGCAATCTCCACGCGTGCCAGTTCGCCGTGATGCCGAACCCGCAACTCGCGGAACCCCAACTGCCGGATGCTCTCCTCGGCCCTCTCCACCTGTTCCAGCACCTCGCGGGTCACCGTGCGTCCGTATTCCACGCGCGACGAAAGGCATGGCGCTGCCGGCCGGTCCCACAAAGCGTAGCCTGCCTCTTTGGCAAGCGCCCGCACTTCCAGCTTGGTCAGCCCCGCCTCCGCCAGCGGAGCCAACACTTCATGCTCCTCTGCCGCGCGCTGTCCAGGCCGAAAATCCTTAGTATCGTCGGCATTCATGCCGTAAGCGATCGACGTAAAGCCCAGCGTGGCCCCCAGCGTCTTCATCGTGGCGAAAAGCTCGTCCTTGCAGTGAAAGCAGCGATTCGCATCGTTGCGCGCGTATTCGGGCTTGTCCAGCTCCTGCGTCTCCACCACCCGCAGAGGCATTCCCAGCGACAGCGCAAAGGCGCTGGCCTGTTCCATATCCCGCCGCGCCAGGCTCGCCGAGTCGGCCAGCACGGCAAGCATTTTGTCGCCCAAAACACGGTGCGCCGTGGCCGCCAGGAACGCCGAATCCACGCCGCCCGAGTAAGCCACCATCAATCGTCCCAACTGCTTCAGCCGCGTCTCAAGCGCAAGCAGCTTTGCAGCCGTATCTTGCGCGGCTTCAGCTTCCGATCGAGTCGTCTGTGCGCCTGCCGCCATAGCTCCGATTATATCCGTAACCTTAGCAGCCCGTAGTAAAAGTAGGGCTTTCAAAGGGCACGGCTTCAGACGTGCCGTAAGTGATTGATAAGAAACGACGGGCTTTAGCCCCCGAGGGATGGTTTTAGACCGTTTTCGACTTTCACCACGGGCTGTTAGCCGTCGAAGCGGTAGGCACTAATCGCCGCGCCCATGGGCTCATCTCCAAAGATGCGCATGCCTGGCGCTTCTCCACCAGCCCCAGCGGCCACTAGCAGAGGAATCAGGTGCTCCTCGCGCGGATGAGCATAGGTGGCAAACGGCGCACTGCGCCAGTCAGTCAGCAACGCGTCGCGCTCCGCAGCGGGAGACTCGACAGCCTTCGTCAGCCACCCGTCAAAGGCTCGCGCCCGCTCCGGCGTCTCCGGCCTGAAGTAGCCGCGTAAGTTGTGGAAGCTCATCCCGCTAGCCACAAGCAACACGCCCTCGTCGCGCAGCGGCGCCAACGCCCGTCCCGCCGCCAGGTGCAATGCCGGATCGAGAGATGCCGCCAGTGACAGCGTCACTACCGGAATCTGCGCCTGTGGAAACGCCACCTTGAGCGGCACAAACACGCCATGATCGAAGCCCCGGCTCGGGCTCAGCCCCGACGGCAGCCCCGCTTTGCCCAGCAACCCGGCAACGCGCGCCGCCAGTTCCGGCTCGCCCGGCGCGGGCCAGGTCAGCCTATAAGTGTCCTCCGCAAAGCCCGAATAGTCGAAGATCGGCTTTGGTTGGGCCGCTGTGCTGGCTGTAAAGGCAGGCTCTTCCCAGTGTCCGCTCACCACCACCAGCGCCCTCGGCGATTCCGGCAGTGTCCCCGCAAGGCCCTCCAGGAACCGCTGCGTTTTATACCAGGTATCCGCCGGCCCCCAGGTCCAGTCCATGAAGAAGCATGGGCCTCCGCCATGGGGAAGAAAGATTGCGGGTTGGCGTTTATCGTTGGCAGCCATGGATCTATCCTCCGTAGCCCCCCGTCGCTATCATTCGGTTCAGGAGGTTAGTTGTTCAAACAACTAACCATTGGATCGCCCATTCCCGCCCGCGATTCAAACCTTCCCCTCACTCCACCTTGGGCGCCAGAACAAGCGCGTAGGTGAGCAAAGCTACGCCGATCAGCCCCGGAATCAGTCCGCAAAGGTAAACCGGTGCATCGGTAATCAGCGCGCGCAGAAAGATCATGAGCGCCACGCCTACGGCAATGTTGGTCAAGCCGCCGATTTTCATCCCTTCGCGCTTCTTGATGGCCGCGAGCCGGGTTTCTTCCCGCAGCAGATCGATTGCCGCCTTGGCTCCTTCGCCGGAGGACTCGGTCAGCCGCCGAAAGGTCTCTGCCTTGTAAAACGCCTCGTGCTCCTTGCGCCGGTTTTCGAGCCAGGTAACCGTCGGAATGAACACCACAAACAACGCCACCGCGCCAATGGACAAGAACATCCACAATCCAGTACCGTGTATATCCGGTGCCCCGAACACATGAAATGCCAGACTTGTCATAAAATCCTCCTGATCCTGTTGCAAGGGTTTTCCCCCTTAGCGACTGGTGAGACAAGAGCCCGCTGAACCCGGTTGCATTTTCTCGGCCGGCCTTCTTTCCGTAAAAAAATGCAACCCCGCGCCCCAGCCACCTGTCTCACCCAGCGGAGAGCGTTTGACTTGACCGCAACCCCCATCAGCGCGACAGAAGACCTGGCCGACGTCAGCCGTGTCCTCGCCGGCGATGTCCAGGCCTTCGAGGGCATCGTTCGCCGTTGGCAAGGGCCGCTCGTCAACATGGCCTGGCGCTACTGTCGCGACCGGGGCCGCGCCGAAGAGATGGCTCAGGAGGCCTTTCTGCGTGCCTGGCGCGGTCTTGCCCAATGGCGGCAGGAATCCAGCTTTTCCACCTGGCTCTTCGCTCTCGCGGCCAACGTCTTCCGCTCCGAGCTCAAGCGCTTTCCCACCGTCAGCGTTCCCATGGATGCGATCGCTGAACCCCGGGCCCCGGCCCATCAACATAGTGTGCTTCAGAAAAAGTCGACCAACGAAGCGGTGCGCGCCGCCGTGCTGGCCTTGCCCCATCGCTACCGCGAACCTGTCGTTCTGTTCTACTTTCACGAGATGGATGTGAGCGCAGCGGCGCGTACCATGGGCCTGCCGGAAGGCACCCTGAAAGCCCGCCTCTCCCGCGCCCGGGCGTTGCTCCGAAGCCGCTTCCCGCATCTCAATCAGCAGAGTTTCTCGCCCGCAATCGCCGCCCTCAACACCGGAAAGGAGGCATGAAGATGAACCGGCCCCAGAAGAACGACTCGAAATTGAACCCCAGTCAGATCGATCACATTCTGGCGACCGAAGAGGAGCTGATCCCCTCTTCCGGCTTCCTCACCTCGGTCATGGAGTGCGTTCATGAAGAAGCCCGCATGCCCGCCCCCACCCCATTCCCGTGGAAGCGCGCCATCCCCGGAATTCTGCTCGCCACAGGGGTCTTCGGCTGGGGTGCGTTCGAGTTCGTTCAGCAAGCCGTTCCAGCCGCGCAAGCACTCACCTTCGCCGCGCCCCATCTCTCCGTCGCCATCGAGCGTCCGCTTGAGCAGGCCGGATGGATTGCCCTGGCCCTGGTAATTTCGCTCGCCTCCTGGCTCCTGTCCCGCCGCCTCGCCGGCCAATCGGGCCTGCTTTAGAATCCCTCCCCTGTTACTGAACGCTATGCCCCATCCTTGAATCGCTCTTTGATTCAAGGATGGGATGCGACGCGAATCTTACTCGATCGCATACACGGCATAGACACTGGCCGTGCTGGTCACCTTGCGCGGTTCAATCGCCAGCGGCTGGGGCGAAGCGGCCAACCCTGCCATCGGTGCTGCGAATGCCTTAAACATCGGATACACCGGCGAAGAAGTCTGGTTGCTCACATAAACCAGCGCGCCCAGCTTCACGTCCATGCCCTTGGCCAGTACGGCAGCCTGCGCTCTCGCCCGCGCGGTGGCGCCTTCCAGCGCCTTGTCCTGAAGCGCCTGTTCGTTTTCGACAGTCCAGTCGATCTGGCCGCTGTCCGTAGCCCCGGCGGTCACGGCAACATCCAGAATCTCCGCCGCCCGCTCCGGCTTCACCTTCACCGTCCATTGCTGCGCCAGAGTAAATTTGTGCGGTTTGCCGTAGACGCTGTCCAGCCGCTGCCACTCGCTGCGGATCGCCGTCTCCGGAATCCCCGCCTGCTTCAGCGCCATAACAATCGCATTCGATGTCTCGGACCCGGCGGCGTAAGCTGACTTGGCATCCGTGGGTTGGGTCTGAAAGCCGATGTGCAGAATCGCCACATCTGGATCTACGGTCACCTGATCCTGCGCGCTCACCGTCAGTGTCCGGTTGGTCGGCTCAATCCTCAGTTGAACCTGGCTGGTCTGCTGCGCTCGGGCCGCCACGCACCCCGCCAGCAGGGCAATCATCGCAATTCCGTGTTTCTGACGCATGGGTCTGTCTCCTTCATTCCATTGAACGTTGAGCATTGAGGATCTTGCGGCCATTCTTGGTGGACAATTTCGGCGCAATGCTGGACATGTGCGCGCCGCTTGCCGATCCCGCCAGGAGAACCTTCGACCTATTCGGCCGTCCAGTCTTCGGTCTTCAGGCCATCGATAGACGAAAACGCCGCGTCGTGGGTCACCAGCGTCAAACCCAGAGACAACGCATGAGCAGCGATCATGAGATCTTCCGTGCTGAGCGGTTGGCCTTTGCGCTCCTGCTCGGCGCGCAGCAAACCGTAGGCTCGGGCTGCGGCCGAATCCCAAGGGAGCACAGGCACAACATCGAAGAAATTCTCAGCCGCCGTCTTCAATCGGCCCGCGCCCGATTTTTTGGCGATGCCGAAGAAGACCTCGGCTTCCGTTATAGACGAGATAGCCGTGGCCGCCGCTCCCGCCGTCTCAAACCGCGATAGAAGAATCTGAAATTGGTTTCTGAGCAGATAGCTCACAATGTTCGTATCGAGAAGATAGCTTGCGGGCATTTAAAAGAAGTCCAATTCCCGCGGCATACTCGCCTCTCGGTCGGCCATAAAATCCGCGGGAAAGTGTGCACGGTCAATAATTCTGACGAGTTGCCGCATGGTCAGATTCTTTGGCCGCGGAGGCAGCTTTGCGAATTCCTCTTCGGACGCGTCGTCGGGAATCGCGTCGTACAGGGCGAACCACTCGTCGAAACTGATGGGCGGCTCGTGCAAGGCTTTGGGCGCAAGCACAACCTCGCCCGTCTCCGGATTCCGCCGGATCGCCACTTCAGTCCCTTCGAACCGGAACTCCTTGGGCAGGCGCACGGCCTGGCTGCGGCCATTCTTGAAGAGCTTGGCGGTCCTGGGCGGCTCGGAATCGGCGTCGAATTGCGGCTTGGGGTCTGCATTGGTCGCGCTCATCTTTGGCCTCCCTTCGATGGTATATACCAGTATATACCAATTCCCATTCAGCAACCTTTAATGCACCACGGTGTTTTTCGCCCCAAACCGCCGCAGCTTTTCGAGAGTCACCGCCGCTTGTCCTGAATCGATGGCCTCGGCGCCCATCTGCACGCCCTCTTTCAGATCCCCGGCCAGTCCCGCCGCCACCAGCCCCGCCGCTGCGTTCAGCAGCACAATATCCCGCCGCGCGCCAGGAATACCGGTCAGCACGTCGTACAGCAGCGAAGCATTGGTCGCAACGTCGCCACCGATGAACTGTTCCAGCGTCGCCCGCGGCAGCCCCGCCATCTCCGGCGTCACCCGGGCGGCATGAAGCTTCGACTCGCCCGTCTCCGACTCCTCCACCCGCGCCACAACCGACTCGCCCGTAGTCGTCAGCTCGTCGATTCCATCCGTCCCATGCACCACAAACGCCCGCTTCGCACCCAGTGCCGCCAGCGTCCGTCCCACCAGCAGCACCTTGCTCGGCGCCAGCACACCGATTACCTGTGCCCGCGCCCCGGCCGGATTCGTGAGCGGCCCGCAAAGATTAAAGATCGTCCTGAACCCTAGCGCCCTCCTGAGCGGACCCACCACCTTCAACGCCGGGTGATAGAGCGGCGCAAGCAGAAACATGAATCCCGTCTCGCGCAGGCACTCGGCCGCCTGCTCCGGCTTCAGGTCGATGGGCACTCCCAGCGCCTCAAGCACATCGGCTGCGCCGCACCGCGAAGTCACAGCGCGGTTGCCATGCTTGGCTACCTTTGCCCCCGCTGCCGCAGCCACTAGCGCCGCGCCCGAGGAGATGTTGAACGTCAGCGGACCCCCACCCCCGGTGCCCACTACATCCACCAGCGCATCCCGCTCCTCATCCGTCAGCGGAACCGGCGTCACCCGCGCGCGCATCACATCCACAAACCCTGCAAGCTCCGGCGCCTGTTCGCCACGCGTCGCTAAAACGGCAAGCAGCGCCGCCGTCTCCACATCCGGCGCGCCAGCCAGAATCTCTTCCAGCACCACCGCCGCTTGTTCGCGGGTAAGCGCCGTCCCGTCCTCGGCCAGCGGCTTCAGCAACTCCTTCAAGACACCCATATCACCTAATGGTAATGGCGCAGCCCCCGAAAACCGGCGCAGTTTGCCGCTGCAAAGCCGGGCAAGATAAGATTTCATTACCGCTGCCACGGTCTCGCTGGCCCGGAATTTCCCGGACCCGGTCCCGAATCTCCCAAAACTCAGCGGACTGGGCGGTTCCTAAAAAGCATGAAAATTCACGAGTATCAGGCAAAGGAAATCCTGGCAAAATACGGCGTTGCCGTGCCCAGGGGCGAAGTGGCCAACACGCCGGAAGAAGCCTCGGCGGTAGCCCGCAAGCTGTTTGCCGAGGGCGCTTCGGGCGTCGTCGTCAAGGCGCAGATTCACGCTGGAGGCCGCGGCAAGGGCGGTGGCGTCAAAGTAGCCCGCAACCGCGAAGACGCCGACCAGCACGTCAAGAACATTCTCGGCATGACGCTTGTTACCCACCAGACCGGCCCGCAAGGCCAAAAGGTGCAGCGGCTGCTGATTGAAGAGACCGCAGCCATCGACCGCGAGCTTTATCTCGGAATCGTCCTCGATCGCGCCACCGGCAGGCTGGTTTTCATGGCCTCCCAGGCCGGCGGCATGGAGATCGAAGAAGTCGCCGCCAAGACTCCCGAGGCCATTTTCAAGGAGAGCATCGACCCGGCGACAGGCTTTTGGCCATGGCAGGCGCGCAAGCTGGCCTTTGCCCTCGGCCTCAAGACCACGCAGATCAATGCCGCCGTCACCTTCCTGCAGAGCCTGTACAAAGCGTTTGTTGACACGGACGCCTCGCTGATCGAGATCAATCCCTTCATCACTACGAAGGACGACAAGCTCTTCGCTCTCGACGCCAAAATCACCTTCGACGACAACGCGCTCTTCCGCCACGCCGACATCAAAGCCCTGCGCGACGTTGCCGAAGAGGACCCGCTTGAAGTCGAGGCCAGCAAGTACGCGCTCAACTACATCAAGCTTGACGGCTCCATTGCCTGCATGGTCAACGGCGCCGGCCTGGCCATGGCCACCATGGACATCATTCAATATGCGGGTGGCAGCCCCGCAAACTTCCTCGACGTAGGCGGTGGCGCAACCCAGGAGCAGATCGAGCACGCCTTCGAAATTCTCCTCTCCGACTCGCATGTAAAGGCGATTTTGATCAACATCTTCGGCGGCATCCTGCGCGTTGACCGCCTTGCCACTGGCGTAGTCGCCGCCACGCGCAACCTTCACGTGAAAGTGCCCATCGTTCTTCGTCTCGAAGGCACCAATGTCGAAGAAGGCCGAAAGATTCTCGCCGAATCCGGCCTGAATTTCCAGGTAGGCGCAACCATGAAAGAAGCAGCGGAACTAGTAGTCGCCGCGGCAAAGGCGGGAGCATAAAATGGCGGTTCTGGTTGATAAAAATACTCGACTCATCGTTCAAGGCTTGACCGGTAAAGAAGGCACATTCCACGCCAAAGGCTGCGCTGAATACGGCACCAATGTTGTTGGCGGCGTCACTCCCGGCAAGGGCGGAACAACCCACGAAGGTTGGCCCGTATTCAATACCGTGGCCGACGCGGTCGCAAAGACAGGCGCCAACGCCACCATGATTTTCGTCCCGCCGCCATTTGCTGCTGACGCCATCCTCGAAGCCGAGGACGCCGGCATTGCCCTCATCGTCTGCATCACCGAGGGCATTCCTACGCTCGACATGGTCAAGGTCTGGGCCAAGCTCAAGAACTCGGCATCGCGCCTCGTCGGTCCCAACTGCCCCGGCGTCATCTCTCCCGGCAAAGCCAAGATCGGCATCATGCCCGGGCGCATCCACAAGGAAGGGTCTATCGGGATAGTCTCCCGCTCCGGCACCCTCACTTATGAGGCCGTGCACCAGTTGACCCAGCGCGGCATCGGCCAGTCAACGGCCATCGGCATCGGCGGCGATCCCATCATCGGCACCACGCACATCGATGCGCTGCGCCTGCTCAACGACGACCCTGAGACCGAAGCCATCGTCATGATCGGCGAAATCGGCGGCTCCGCTGAAGAGGCCGCCGCCGAGTTCGTCAAGCAGCACGTGAAAAAGCCGGTAGTCGGCTTCATCGCCGGACAGACCGCGCCTCCGGGCCGCCGCATGGGCCACGCCGGCGCCATCATCTCCGGAGGCCAGGGCACCGCCGCCGACAAGATGAAAGCCATGACCGCTGCTGGCATCCACGTGGTCGTCTCCCCTGCTGAAATCGGTGCAACCCTCGCCAAGGTCATTGGCAAAGGCTAGCTTCCAGCCTCTAGCTCAAGGCATAAAGGCCCACCGCATTGGTGGGCCTTTATGACCGATGGTTGCTCTGATTTTCAGGCAATTACAATCAAACCAGGAAACCAATTCCCCAAGGAGCAAATTTCTGTGCCCCAACGCACCTTCAGCATCGTCAAGCCGGACGCGGTCCGCAACGGCCACACCGGCGCCATTCTCGGCGAAATCGACAAGGCCGGTTTCCGCTTTGTCGCCCTCAAGCAGCAGTCCATTTCCAAGCGGCAAGCCGAGGGCTTCTACGCGGTCCACAGGGGCAAGCCCTTCTTTGACGCGCTCTGTGAGTTCATGTCTTCGGGCACGCTGGTCCTGATGGTGCTTGAAAAGGAGAATGCCATCGCCGATCTGCGCAAGCTGATGGGCGCTACCAACCCCGCCAACGCCGAAGAGGGAACTATCCGCAAGCAGTTCGCAAGCTCTATCCAGGAGAACGCCATCCACGGCTCCGACGCCGAAGACACTGCCGCCTTCGAAATCGGCTACTGGTTCGCAGGCTACGAACTCATCTAGCGGACGAGTCAAAGGGTAAGGATTTGCGGCAGGGAGGATTGTTCCACCATGGCAACAACCGGCACGGAACTTGCAAGTCTCTTCTTGACCTCTTCCCGCAACACGCTCTTCAACGAGCATTGGCCGCGCCTTAAAGCTTGTGTGGAACCCTTGACCGTCGATCAGATCTGGTGGCGGCCGAACGAAGCCTCGAATAGCGTCGGCAATCTGATCCTGCATTTGAATGGAAATGTCACGCAGTGGATCGTGTCCTCGTTCAACCGCGACGAGGATAAGCGCGAACGCCCCGCGGAGTTCTCGGCCGTTGGCGGCCTCACAGCCACCGAACTACTCGAGCGGCTGGGAGTCACCCTGAACGAGGCGGCAAAAGTGCTTGACCGGCTCACGGTAGACGAGTTGCTCGCGCCCTACGAAATTCAGGGCTACAAAGCGCGCGGACTCGACGCCGTCTACCACGCTGTCGACCACTTCGGCCTCCACTTTGGCCAGATTGAGTATATTGCCAAAATCCTTACTGGCAAGGATCTGGGTTTCTATAAAGAGCTCGATAAAACAGGCCGCGCATCGTAAGGGCGCAGCTCTAATGCTACGGTCGACTGGCTGTGGCTACCCTGGGAATCCCTTGTAGATCGGCAGCAAAATCGATCTGTTCGAAGCCTGACTCAGCCAGCAATCCCGCCACAGCAGAGTCCTGTCCGTAGCCGATTTCAAGCGCCAAAAACCCGCCCGAGACAAGCGCAGCGCGAGCGTCGGGAATCAATCGGCGAAAAAAGCCGAGGCCGTCGCCGGCATAGAGCGCCAGCTCCGGCTCGTAATCGCGCACCTCGACAGCAAGCGAAGCGCGGTCGCTCTCTGCCACGTACGGCGGGTTGGAGACGACGATCTCAAATTGCTCGCCCGCAACCGGCTCAAGCAAATTGCCCCGCAAGAAACGAATGCGATCCGCAACCCCGTTTCGCTCCGCATTGCCACGCGCAATCGCCAACGCCGGCGCAGAAATATCAATGGCCGAGATCCGTGATCCAGGCAGCTTATGGGCCAGTGCAACAGCAATCGCNNCGAGAACCTTCTCCACCAGGTGCTCCGTTTCCGGCCGCGGAATAAGCACGTTGCGATTCACGCGAAATGGCAGCCCGTAAAACTCCGTCTCGCCGGTGATGTATTGAATCGGCTCGCCTGCCAGCCGCCGCTCAACCAGTGCGTAGTAGCGCACGGCCCCCTCCGCAGACAGGTTCGCAAGCGGGTTCGCGATCATGAAGGTGCGGTCGCGTTGAATCAGGTGCAACAGCAGCGTTTCGGCGTCGCGCCGCGCGCGCTCGGGGTGCGGCCCCGCCCGCAGCCGTGACTCGCCGTTCTGGACCCAATTCTGAAGAGTCACAGCGTCACGCGGCTTGGCTCTCGGCCTTCAACTGTTCTGCCTGGTAGTGCGCAATCAGCGCATCGACGATGGGCTGCAAGCGGCCCTCCATCACCAGGTCGAGCTGGTGCAGCGTCAGCCCGATGCGGTGATCGGTAAGCCGGTTCTGCGGAAAATTATAGGTGCGAATCTTCTCGCTGCGGTCGCCCGTGCCTACCTGCTGCTTGCGTTCCTTCGCCAGCTCGGCGTTTTGCCGCTCCATCTCCTGCTCGTAAAGGCGGGAGCGCAGCACGCGCATCCCCTTCTCGCGGTTCTTTATCTGCGATTTCTCGTCCTGGCAGCTAACCACCGTGTTGGTCGGAATATGCGTAATCCGTACAGCCGAGTAGGTCGTGTTCACTGATTGTCCGCCCGGCCCCGACGAGCAAAACGTATCGATGCGGATATCCTTGGCCTCGATCTTGATGTCCACATCCTCGGCCTCGGGCAGCACGGCCACCGTCACCGCCGAGGTGTGCACGCGGCCCTGCGTCTCCGTAGCGGGAACCCGCTGCACGCGGTGCACGCCGCTTTCCCACTTCAATTGCGAGTAGACGCGTTCGCCCTCGACGATCGCGATCACTTCCTTATAGCCGCCCACGCCGGATTCGGAGAGCGAAAGCAGCTCGATCTTCCACTTGTGCTGCTCGGCGAAGCGCGTATACATGCGGAAAATCTCCGCGGCAAACAGGGATGCCTCGTCGCCGCCTGTACCTGCGCGAATCTCCAGAATCACGTTCTTCTCGTCATTCTTGTCCTTCGGCAGCAGCATCACCTTCAGCTCTTCTTCGAGAGCCGCCTCGCGCGGCGCAAGCGTGGCAATCTCTTCCTCGGCCATGGCGCGAATCTCGGCATCGCTCTCTGCAAGCATCGCCCGCGCGTCGGCAAGCCCTAGCTGCACCTGCTTCAACTCGCGGTACTTCTCCACCGGAGTCTCAATCTCGCGCAGCGATTTGGCTGTCTTCTGATATTTTTCGTGGTCGTTAATGACCTCGGGCAGCGAAAACTGCGCCTGCAGTTCGTTGTACCGCTGCTCCATCTGCTCCAAACGGTCAATCATAGCTCGCCCCCTCCGGGGTTTCAGGTTTTGGATGAGTGGGTTGCAAAAAGGAAAATAGGCGGAGAACAGTATCGGCGGCGGGCGCCGCTAGAGCAGGGCCGGGATGGGCTGATGGAGGGTCACTTCGTCTTCTATTCTAACTCGAAATGCGTCTCAAAATCACTTACCGCGTCCTCAAGGGTTCATCACGGGCAACAGAACACTCGAGTCGCGACCCGGCCCGGAATAAATCGTGATGGTCGCCGGCTTGAAGTCGCCCTGCTTCGCCTTCATGATATTGGGCACAAACGTTTGTGGGTTCCGGTCGTAAAGCGGAAACCAGGTGCTCTGAATCTCCACCATCACCGTGTGTCCGGCCTTGAAAACATGGTCCACATCGTGCAGTGAGAATTTGTACTCGCGAATCGAACCGGCCCCAAGCGGCGCGGGCCTCTCAAAACTGTCCAGATACCGCCCGCGAAAAATCTCGGCATTCGTCATCAGTTGATAGCCGCGCATCTTCGCGTCGGGGTCGTCCTCGGGATATTGGTCGATCAGCTTGACCACCATGTCGTTGTCCGTGCCGGTCGTTGCGGCGTAGATATCGGCCAGAACCACTCCGGTGATCGTCAGGTCCGTCTTGAGCACCGGCAGCTTCCACACCGCCAGGTCCTTGCGATCCGTAACGAATCGCTGATCTTCCGTGAGCCAGTCGAACCACTGCGAGCCGTTGGAATAAGTGGGCTGAATAGGCCGATGCCTATAGGGGATCGGATTGGCGGGGTCGCTCGCATAACTTGTAGTGGCCTCGGCGGTTGAGCCTGTCCAGCTCAGCAAGCCCCCGTCCTGCAGATACAGACTCGTTGGCCTGGACTCGCGCGGCGGAAAATGACTGTAATACTTCCACGTGTTAGAACCGGTCTCAAAGCTGGCCGTGTCTCTGAGGTCGAAGCACGAGGAATTTGTGCCCGGCTCGTCTTTCAGGTAATGCGCAAAAAACTTCGCCTCGATGCCCGCGCGGAACTCCTTGCCGATGGCCTCGCCGTAGTCCAGGTTGCCAAGTTGGCGCAAAGACGAAGACCAGTACCCATGCCGCCAGGGCCCGAGCACCAGAAAGTTCTCGGCGCTCGCATCGTGCGGCTCCAGCATCGAATACTCAATCTGCGGTCCATACATATCTTCCTGGTCGTAATAGCCCCCGACGCTGAGCGTAGGCACCGTAACCGCATTCAGCGAGTGCTCGACTCCGCGCGAGCTCCAGTAGCTGTCATAGGCAGGGTGATCGAGGAAGAGCTTCCAGGTCGGCAGAACCTTGGAGTCGGACTCTTTCACAGCCTCGGCAAATGAGCCGCGTTTGAGAAAATAGTCGAATCCATCAACCGGCTTGCCGTCCTTGTCCTTGCCGTAGCTCACCGTCGAATCTTCCTTGCTCGTCTCCATCGAGAGCACATAGTCGTACCCGTAGCTCTGGCGGAAAGCGCCGTTGTGGAAGAAGTCGTCGCCCATCCACACGTCAATCATCGGCGCCTGCGGCGAAATTGCCTTCACCGCCGGGTGCGGGTCGATGCCCGCCATCGTGGCCAGGAAACCTGGATAGCTGGTACCCACAAAGCCGGCGCGTCCATTGTTGCCCTGAACGTTCGCAAGCAGCCAGGCCACCGTGTCGTATGCATCGGTGTTTTCGTCCACTGCTTTGGGATCGCGATGGTCTGCGAGCGGCCGGCTCATTTGAAACCGCCCCTCGCTCTTGTAGCGCCCGCGGATATCTTGGCAAACGTAGATGTAGCCCTCGCGGGCAAGCTCCGGGCGGTTGGCGAAGAACGAGGCGCGGTCGGTTCCGTCCACGCCGTAAGGAGTGCGCTGAATCAGGAATGGCAGCGGCTCTGCAACGTCGGACGGCTTCAAAATCACAGCGTGCAGCTTGACGCCATCGCGCATCGGTATCATCGCTTCTGTCCGCTGGTAATCGTGGAAGACATGATGAACGGGCGGGCCGGTGCGGCGGTAAACGTCGCTCGTGCCGGTAGAACGAATCATGCTTTCGCCATGGCCTGAAGCCTCGAGGGTAAAGCGGAAGGTCATGCCCGAATGAGGAAAACCGAATTCAAGCGCCGATAAGGTTCTTAATTCCTCGGGAACGTCGCGCTCGGATTCGCCAACGAGTTTGCCGTTCCGGACATAGAAACTCAGCGGCGTATCGGGATCCGCAGTGTCGGTGTACTCACCGGAGAGAGCCTCAAGTTGAGCGGGACTGACGGTTTGGGCATCCGCGGCTGCGGAAGTCCCAGTGGATTGCGGCGGCAACCCGGCAAAACCAGAAACGGGAGAAAGCAACATCGCGCACAGGACGACCGGCGCGAGGCGACAATAAAGCACGATGCGGGACATGCGAATGAACTCCTGAGGCGCGCTCAAAGCGCGTGCCCGTGATGCTGCTGGCTGCCGATCATCTCCTCGGGCGGCACCACACAGCCCTCCAATTCTTCGCAGCAGATGTGTTCGAACTGGATCGTCGTGTGATTGATGTGAAAGTGATCCTTGAGCACATGATTGAGCTTCAACAGGATGCAGGCGCTCTCTGACGGAGGAATGTCCGCAATGGTCACGTGGCAGGCCATGGCGCTGGATTGAGAGCCCAGGCTCCATACATGAAGATCGTGGACGTTGACTACGCCCTCGACCTTCTCCATCCCGGAGCGAATGGCCACCAGCGTAATACCGCGCGGCGTACCCTCCAGCAGAATGTTGAGCGTCTCGCGCACGATGCCGGCGCTCGACCACAGAATCAGGGCGGCGATCACCAGCGACAACACCGGATCGATCCAGTTGCGGCCGGTCAGCAGAATCCCTCCGCCCCCGGCAATCACGGCTGCCGTCGAAAGTGTATCTCCTGCCATGTGGATGAAGGCCGAGCGCAGATTTACATCGCGGGCCACGCCCCACAACAGCGCGGCAATCACGCCGTTCATCACCACGCCGGCAGCGGCCACCACCATCATCAGTTTGGGCTGCACGGCTACCGGGCTTGAAAGCCGGTGAATCGCCTCCACCCCGATCCACAACGAGATCGCAACCAGCGTGGCCGCGTTAATGAAAGCGGCCAGCACGCCAGCACGCTGGTAACCGAATGTCTTCGATGTGTTGGCGGGCCTTGACTGAAAATAAACCGCAACAAAACTCAGCAGCAGCGCCAGAAAGTCCGACATGTTGTGGCCGGACTCGGAAAGCAGCGCCAGCGAGTGAGCGCGCAGCCCGGCGACAAATGTGACTACAACGTAAGCGAGCGTAGCCGCCAGCGAAAATCCCAGCACCGAGGTCGTTCTCTTTGCGCCCGGACCCGAGGGCGCCGCGTGGACATGCATAGACTAAATATACCGGGGGTGGGTATACCGCGCCAACTTCGCTACGGCAATTATGGAACCGCTCATCAGCCCCGGCCGGGGCGCAGATGGCTCAGATCGAGCGGGTCGGGATCTTCAAAGACCGGAAGCTGAGGAAGCCCGAGGCGAAGCCCGGTCCACTCCTCGGCCACCACAATGCTGTTTTGCGGATTGCCCGGTTGGTAGCGCACAGTGCACGGGAATCCCGCCCGCACATTGGCCGGAACCAGAACGTCGCTCAAACTGGTAATGTCCTGCGAACACTCGTAGTTCACGCCGCCAATGCGGTAGCTGAATACCAGCATGGTCAGCATGCGTCCGGCCGCGCCGTTGGGTTCGGCTGGTGCATCCACTTCGCAGATATCAAGCAACATGCCATCCACAAGCCGCCCCGATTGCACCAGCAACCGCCGTCGCGCGCGCTCCAGCTCTTCTGCTGTCGGACGCTTGCGAAACGCAAGCCAAAGGGCGGCCGCTCCCAGCCCCACTATCGAGGTCAGCCCGGCTGCAATCTCCCAATCGCTGGTGGGGGAAATGGTCATTTGAGTTGGGAACCCACTCCAAGGGTCCCAATCTGAGGATAACGCAGCAGGAGACTTGCCTCAGTTGGGCGTCTGCATAGTGCGCCCTCAATTGGCCGCGCCTCAATTCATTGCGGGAATATGGCAAGGGAATCCCGAAAGAACCCCAACCCGCCAAAACTCCCTGCCCTTTTGTCCATTCCATGTTCTGTGCGGTTCTGCGCGGCAAAAGGGGAAGCCCATGCAAATGACCTATACTTTAGGTTGCATCGGACAAGCAATCCAGGCCTGCCGGGTGCCTTTTTGCGGAGGTTCTTTTCTTGGTTTCGGACCAGAGTACGCACGCAACGCGACATGCGCGAATCCGTTCCACTACCGTTATTTGCGTCCGCCGCAACGGCCAGGTCGTCATGGCGGCCGACGGCCAGGTAACGCTTGGCGACCATGTGCTCAAACACTCCGCCAAGAAGATTCGTCGCCTCTATCAAGACAAGATT
>PLOG01000144.1:366-2774 GCA_003142935.1 Acidobacteriaceae bacterium | reverse complement strand
GCCACCGCCGCCGCCCGCGCTCTCTTGGAAAACACCGATCTCTCCGCCCACGAAATCGCCGAAAAAGCCATGAAGATCGCCGGCGAAATCTGCATATACACCAACGACCACGTCACCTTCGAGGAGTTGAAGAATCCATAGCTTCCGATCGCATCGACGTTTTGAAATTGCACGACTTTGTTCGTGCCGCATGGGACCCAAGAAACGGTCGGGCTTTAGCCCCCCAGGGAATTGCGGCAGCCGTCTTATCGAGGAGTACACCAGGAACTGAATGGCCATTTATCTTCCCGCCTCCGCTGAAGAACAAGACCTCTCGCTCGACGAGCTGACGCCGCGCGAAATTGTATCGGAGCTCGACAAGCATGTTGTCGGTCAAAAGGCCGCCAAGCGCGCCGTCGCCATTGCGCTACGCAATCGCCAGCGCCGCCAAAAGCTGCCTCCGGACATGGCCGACGACATTATGCCCAAAAACATCATCATGATTGGGCCCACGGGCGTCGGCAAAACCGAAATCGCCCGCCGCCTCGCCAAACTCACCAACTCGCCTTTCCTCAAAGTTGAAGCCTCAAAGTTTACTGAGGTCGGTTACGTCGGCCGCGATGTTGAGTCCATGATCCGCGACCTGGTCGAGATCGCCATCGACATGGTGCGCGAAGAGCGCCTCGAAGAAGTGGAAGACCGCGCCGAAATGAATGCCGAAGAGCGCCTCCTCGATGTTCTTCTGCCCCCGCCGCCAGCCACGCCTCCAGCCCAGGAAGGCCAGCTTATCCTCCCCGGCACGGAAAGCTATCAGCGTTCCCGTGAAAAACTCCGCACGCAGTTCCGCGAAGGCAAGCTCGACGAGCGCATGGTCGAGCTCGATGTGCGCGACCGCGGTACGCCGCAATTCGGCATCATCAGCAATCAGAACCTTGAGGACATGGAAATGAACCTCAAGGACATGCTGCCCAATATCTTCGGCGGCAGCTCGAAGAAGCGCAAAATGAAGGTGGGCGATGCCTTCGACTACCTTGTGCAGGAGGAAGAAGGCCGCCTCATTGACATGGACTCCGTCAATCGCGCCGCTGTCGAACGCGTCGAGGCAAATGGCATCATCTTCCTCGACGAGATCGACAAGATTGCAGGCCGCGAAGGCGGACACGGCCCCGACGTCTCGCGCGAAGGCGTGCAGCGCGACATTCTGCCCATCGTGGAAGGAACCACGGTCAACACGCGCTACGGCATGGTGCGCACCGACCACATTCTCTTCATCGCCGCGGGCGCGTTCCATGTGTCGAAGCCCAGCGACCTGATCCCGGAACTGCAAGGCCGCTTTCCCATCCGCGTCGAGTTGCAATCGCTCACCGTCGACGACTTCCTCCGCATTCTCACAGAACCCAAGGCCTCGCTCACCAANNTGCGGGAGATGGCCGAATTTGCCTTTAAGGTTAATGAGCAGACCGAAAATATTGGTGCGCGCCGCCTTCACACCATCATGGAGCGCGTGCTTGAAGATGTAAGTTTCCTGGCTCCAGACGTGGCCCGCCGTGCGCCCAATGACGAGGCCGCTGCGGCGCTTTCTGAAGCCATCAAGAACGAGTCCACCACCCCGCTACCCTACCAGGAGCGGATGACTGCTTCAGGCCCGGAGAAGCTGTTTCTCATCGACGACGCGTACGTAAAGCAGATGGTTGCATCCATCGTGAAAGACCAGGATTTGTCGCGTTATATTTTGTAGGGAACTCGCGGACGAACCGCGGCCTTGAAAGGGCACGACTTTAGAGCAGAACCAAGGAAGATGTATCCCTGGTTTTGCTATAAGGCATTTGGGGCGATAAACATGCCGGTGGCTTTGGCGTTCGTCTTCAAATTTTCGCTGGTTCTGGGGTCGGACTATCAAATAGCAAAATCTCTGCACACTCCATTCATGAGCTTGAGAATTGCTCCGAATAGAGAACGGACGTCCGCAACTGCGGACGCCCGTGAGACCGAATGAGCGAAGGGAAAGACTGCCGCGAGGAATCCGCTTAAGGGGCTTCTGCGCCGGGCTCTTCCTTCTTCGCGTCTTCCATTTCCTTTTCGAGTTCGGCGCGCTTTTTGGCCTTCATGTCTTCGCGTTTTTGGCGCTTGACTTCGAGCTGCTTTTCGGCGCCGAGGAGTTCGATGAAGGCCTTCTCCGCGCCGTCGCCTTGCTGGAAGCCGGTACGGACGATGCGGAGATAGCCGCCGTTGCGATCGCCGTAGCGCGGGGCTACGGTATCAAACAAGCGAGTGACGGCTGCGTCGGTCATGAGAAAGCTGAGCGCCTGACGGCGCGAGTGCAGATCGCCCTTTTTGCCCAGGGTGATCATTTTTTCGACGTGCGGACGCACAGCCTTTGCTTTGGCGATGGTGGTCTCCACGCGGTCTTCGATGATGACGGACGTGAC
>PLOG01000144.1:0-343 GCA_003142935.1 Acidobacteriaceae bacterium | reverse complement strand
GGCTAGAAGCTAGAGGCTGTATTTAGAAGTTCTCGGTTTCGGTGGGCAATTGCAGGTCCACCGAATCCAGCGGCTCGTCCTCGTCGTCGTAGCGGTTGTAGCTGGCGGCGAGGGCGGTGGCGGGCGGAATGCTCGTCGGCCCGGGGACCGCGTTGCCGTTTTCGTCGATCTTCATTCCCAGCGACAGACCCATCTGGGCGAGGATTTCCTTGATCTCGTTGAGGCTCTTGCGGCCAAAGTTCTTGGTCTTGAGCATCTCGGCTTCGGTCTTCTGCACCAGCTCGCCGATGGACTGAATGTTGGCGTTCTTGAGGCAGTTGTAGCTGCGGACGGAGAGCTCCAG
>PLOG01000110.1 GCA_003142935.1 Acidobacteriaceae bacterium | reverse complement strand
ACTAGCCCGGATTTCTCACAAGCACTGATTCTTGGGCATGTTTGAGTTTGGGACAAGTCAGTTGTTTGGATTCTGCGTGCCGGATTGAGCAGGCGAGTTGATTTCTGGCCAGTAAGGGCCGGTTTGGAGCATCGCGGTACTGTTTTTGCACATGGGTCCGCCAGGGCTGAGTTGTGGACCAAGGTGGGATTGGGGTTTTGTTTCAGCAACAAGTCTCAGCAGCGCAAGGCATGGAAGGCTTGAGCAAAGAGATCTTTCCATGGATATGCCGAACTGAGTTGAAGCTGTTATTGGTACGCAACGCCTAATGAGCTGTCACCGGGGTGACTGCGGCCCCGGCCCGCGTGAACTGAAACTGCAGTATCCATGCGCTGGGCACAGCCGGGCCTCCTGGCTGCGCCGTCTTGAACTTCCATTTCTTCGCCGCCAGCATAGCCGCTTTGGCGAAATACTGGCTCGGTCCTTCCGAATCGAAGGCCGTGCCCGAAACATTGCCCGCCGCATCCACCGTGACCCGTATGCGCACGATGAACTTGCCATGAATCGACTGAAGTGCTCCGGGCAAAAATTCGGGCATCACCTGCTCGGCGACGGCGCTATTCGCAGCCGGGCTATTGGAAGGAATGGCACTCGAGGCTGGGACCTGGGATGCGGGCGTTGGCGGCGCTGGAGGCGGAGGAACTGGCTGGGACGTTGCAGTTGCGGGCGCCTGTTCTTGATCCGGCTGAGCCGTTGCAGAGGAGGAGGGCGCAGAATCCAGAGCTTCGTCTTGAGGCTGAGGCGTCGCCGAGGCTGGCGCCTCTGGCAACTGCTCCTGCGCGGTGGGCTGCGCCGCGACCGGCGACGACGCCTGTTCCTTGTGGAGCTGCAGCATGAAAATGCCAACGACCGCAACCACGACGATCGCTGCCGCAACGAGCATTGGCACCCGGTTTCTTGCCGGCGTCTTCTTTCCAGTTTTGCCGGCCGGCTCGCTAAAGGGCTGGTTCGCTTCCAGCCAGGTTTTCACGTTGCCGAGAGTGCATCGAGCCATGGGGTCGGCGCGGAGACATCCCCGCGCGATGCCGGCAAAGGGCTGAGGAATGGACTCGGGCACCACCGGGTCTTCTTCTGACGATTTGTCCCAAACCGGCGGGTGCTGGGTGAGCGCTTCAACCAGGGTCACGCCCAGCCCCCAGAGATCCGCAGCCGGCGAAATGGTCCCGCTGGCTGTTTCCGGTGCGTCGTAGATGCTCTGCGTCAATGGCTGCTTCACGGCGCCGCCCGACCTTTGAAGGCTATCCCCGGAGAGCTTCAGGCGATCGTCGACGGCCAAAATGTTCGACGGCTTGAGCCGGCCATGCACGAGCCCCTTCGCGTGGAGATAAGATAGCGTGTCGATGACCGGCGCCAGCATCTCTTTGGCTTCCGCGGGTGTAAGCGCGCGCTCGGGGAGGATCTCGGAAAGAACTTCGTCGGCATATTCCGAAACCGCGTAAAGCACAGCGGTGCCTTCCGACTGGCAGCGCCCGGTAAGAATCAAGCGCATCAAGTGGGAATGAAACAAGGATCTTGTGGCCGCCCAGCCGGCCAGGTGAGCTTCCGCGTCCCCAGCCTCGTCCGGAATGAGCTTGATGGCGGCTTTTCGCGCCTGAGGGCCGGGCAACTCGGTTAGAAAGACAGACGACCTCTCTGAACTGCCAAGCCATTGGAGGAGCGTAAATCTACCGTCAATGACGCGTCCGACCCACGCACTCTGAATTGCCTCTATGCTCATGGCCGAGTTCATTCTATCCGAGGTAATAAAGGCCGAAAGGACTAAATTGCAGATTCCATATGCAAAAGGTAACGTTAATGGCAATGGGCGCCGGGATTCGAGAGCTGGTTATCAGACACCGGAGGATCCCATCATCGCGACACGTGCAGCCAGCCGCGCAGGACGCGCTGGGCCGGCTTTTCAATAAAGTGCAGGGCCAGCAGACCCAGCCCAATCAAGAGCAAGTAACTGAGCCAAGGGTCAAATCGATTCAGGCCCGACCAAAACCAGAAATGCGAATCGTGAATCAGGTTCCAGAAGTTGAAGTGCAGCAGATAGAGGCAGTAGCTGGCCTCGCCCACAAACACCAGCGGACGCCAGCCAAGCGCGTAGGCCAGCGGGTTGTTCCCCGCCAACCCCAGAACGACGCAGCCGAACAGCGGCATCAACAGGCCATCGTGAATCAGGGCGTAAGGCACCCGTGGCCCCAGCGCCAAAAGCCAGTAAATTCCCGCAAACCCGCCGACCCCCAGAATCAACCGTAGCCGTCCGCTCCGCCCAACCATTTGATCGAGATTGGCCAGCATCACGCCAAAGACGAAGCTGGCCACATGCGCATAAGGCGTATATTTAAGAGCCCACAACCACTGGCCGTAGCTAAAGCGGTTGGGATGGGCAATGCCGTCCGGATTGAAGGCCATGTAGAGAGCGCCCGGAACCATGCCCAGGCCCCAAATACCGGCCATCTTCCAGAGGTATGGCTGCACGCGTTCTGGGCGTTTCCAGCGCGCCAGCCAGGGAAAAATCACGTAGTAAAAGGCCTCGGCCGACATGGTCCACGCCGGTGTGTTCAGGAAGGTGGCGATGGCCGGAATCCAGCCCTGGAGCAGCAGCGGAGACAGCACCATGCCCGCCCAGAACATGGCGTGCGTGTGCGACTGGTATTCCTGTCCCAATTGCCCCCAACTCAACAGCAGGCTGAGCAGGTAAATCGGATAGATGCGCGTAAACCGCGCCTCCCAAAAGCGTCTCAGGTCCAGCTCGCCGGCTCGCGCCTTCTCGTTGTAGTTATAACCAAGAACAAATCCCGATAGCAGGATGAAATAGCTGACCGAGACAAAGCCGGCGTCGACCACCGGGGCCAGAGGGCCGAACCATTGGGGGTTGGAAAAATGGAATAAGACGACGTTGATGGCCGCGAAGCAGCGCAGGCCTGTGAGCGCATTCAGCCGGGCTGGCTTGCTGGTGTCCACTTGTTGTTGGATGCTTCCGGGCAACTGCGTGACTCCGCCGCAAAGGCCAGAACCCGCCCGGCCACTGTTCACTGTCCACTGTGCACTGTCTTTACGCCGTTACCAGCGAGCCGACCTTTTCGCCCATCACCACCCGGCGGATGTTCCCCGGCTGGTTCATGTTGAAGATGATCATAGGCAGGTTGTTGTCTTTACATAGGCTCACTGCGGTCAGGTCCATCACCTTCAGGCCCAGCCGCAGGATCTCCATGTACGTAATTTCGTCGTATTTGACGGCATCCTTCACCAGTACCGGGTCGGCGTTGTAGACGCCTTCAACCTTGGTGCCCTTCAGCAGCACGTCGGCCTTGATCTCCATGGCGCGCAGGCTGGCTGCTGTGTCGGAGGAAAAGAATGGATTCCCAATGCCGGCGGCAAAGATGACCACGCGGCCCTTTTCCAGATGGCGCGTTGCGCGGCGCCGGATGTAGGGCTCCGCCAACTGGTTCATGAAGACGGCGCTCATCACGCGGCACTGCACGTTGCGCTTTTCGAGGGCGTCCTGCATGGCGATGGCGTTAATGACGGTGGAGAGCATGCCCATGCTGTCGGCGCTGACGCGGTCCATCTCCCTGGCCTGTCCCTCGACGCCGCGGAAAATGTTGCCTCCGCCCACCACAATGCCTATTTCAACGCCCAAATCGTGAATTTCGGCAATTTCGCCGGTAATCTCCGACACTTTTTCGGCGTCAAGACCAAAGCCACGCGGCCCTGCCAGCGCCTCACCTGAAAGCTTGAGAACGATCCGCTTATACATGTCTCCCCGAGTATCGCATAAGTGCCCGGAACCGAGGGATTGCGGAAAACGGGTAGACAGGGCGGCGGCGACGGAACTGGCCTCTATTTTTTCCTGATTTGAATTGCAAGCCAGGCGGTTTCAAACCGGGAATCCGATCTCACAATTTCATGGCCGGAAACGGAGACTTACCCGTCTGGTTGCCTAGACTTAGCTTTTCAAGAGTGGAATGTTGGGCGCTGTAACCCGATATAAATTCTGGGATTTGAAGCTCGAAAATCGATCGGCGGGCACGGCAATGGTGGTCAGAACGCAAAACACGGGATGCGCAATCACCGGGTTGCAGGTTGGAGCCAATAACGTCCGGCGGTATTTTCCGAAAGGCGCGGCAGTCATCGAGTTGCAGCTCGATCACCTTCGGATTCAGTGCTGGTTGGGGCCCGAATTCTGGCGGGGTCTGCCGGAGATCAGCGATCCCCGTTTGGGCGCGTGGCTGGAATCAAAGAATCTTAATGCGAGGCCAAGCCGCGATCCGGTTCCGCTGGCGATGATTCCTAACGGGAAGAACACTTTTCAACTGCGGCCCATCGCCTTCAACAGCCGGGCACGGAAGGGGCCGGCAACCGACAGCTTCAATCCGGCCTGAGGACAGCCAGCCTGAGGACATTTCGGCACAGGATTGTCGCCTCAGCTCGCCGAACGCGCGCAGCGGACAATCAGGCGCGCCCCGTGGACAAATTGATAGACTCGAAATGCGATGACTGTCAGCCCGTCCATTCCACAACTGCAAGAGATGATCGAGCGGCATTTTGCCGCCGGCCCGGCTGCTATCGGTGACGCCGCGGCCATGACCGCCTTTCTTTCGCTGCGCGGGGCCCTCGAACAGGGCGATGTGCGCTCTGCCTCGCCGGACCCGGCCTCGCCCACCGGCTGGCGCGTGAACGCCTGGGTGAAGCAGGGCATTCTGCTCGGCTTCCGCCTGGGGGCTCTGGAAGAAATGCCGGCCGGCGGCCTTTCGTTTATCGACAAGCACACCTACCCAGTGCACCACTTCAGCGCCGGCGATGGTGTGCGCGTGGTGCCCGGCGGCTCTTCGGTACGGGCCGGGGCATACGTGGCGCGCGGCGTGGTCTGCATGCCGCCTATGTATATCAATGCCGGGGCCTACGTGGACGAAGGCGCCATGGTGGATTCGCACGCGCTGGTCGGCTCGTGCGCGCAAATCGGCAAGCGCGTACACCTGAGCGCGGCCGCGCAGATCGGCGGGGTTCTGGAGCCGGTGAACGCCAGCCCGGTGGTGATTGAAGACGACGTGCTGGTGGGCGGCAACTGTGGGGTCTATGAGGGCGCCATCGTACGCAAGGGCGCGGTGCTGGCCGCGGGAACCATCCTAACGCGGGGCACCCCGGTCTTCAACCTGGTCACCGGCGAGGTGCTGCGCGCCGCCGGCGAACTGCCACTGATTATTCCTGAAAATGCCGTCGTTGTGCCGGGTTCGCGCGCGGTAACCAAGGGCAAGGGACACCCCAACGCTGAAGCCTGGGGGCTGAGCCTTAGCGCCGCCGTAATCGTGAAATACCGCGACGACAAAACCAGCCTGAGCACGACGCTTGAAGACTTGCTGCGATAGAGGCGGCGCAGGCTACTTGAAGGGCTTTATTGGCGCGGGTAAATCTGCGCCCACATGCCCGGTTGCGATCTCGGCCACATAGTAGTTTTCGCCGCGAATGGGGCAGCCGGCCAGCCGGCGCAGCATGGCGAGCTGGCCAACATGGGTGAGCGCGTCGGCCACCGGGCCCTGGAACAGGCGGTCGAGAGGCGCATGGATGCGCTCGCCAGACACAAGATACGTGTCGAGAGCCTTGAGCGCGGCAAAGAACCGGCTCTGCTCCTCGGCCCACGGCAGAGGCTCGGAGTTATGCCAGCCCTGGTTGCCTTCCGCCATGCTCAGCGCCCAGTTGAACAGATCGCCCATGTGGGCCAGGATCTGCGCCGGCGTCCGGCCGGTCCCATCAAACCCGGCAAAGCTCTCCGGAGAGTCTTCAAGAGCGCGGGCGGCCCTGTAAGCCAAGGTCGCCAAAGTGTGGCGAAACAGTTCACGGTCAGAGTTCATACGGGAAAACTATAGCGCAAAAGGGCCTCCGGTCGATTAGGCACGAGCCCCCAATCTCTGATAAACTTGAGGTTCTGAGTTCAACCGCAGGAAGAGACCATGTCAATCCATCCAGTAATGCAGCGCCTGGCCGACAAGCTGAAGCGCACCGATCTACCCGCTTTCGTGCCCGGCGACCAGGTTCGCGTCCAGGTAAAGATCAAGGAAGGCGATAAAGAGCGCCTCCAGGCCTTCGAAGGCCTGGTCATCGCCATCAACAAGGGACCCCAGGGGACGTTTACCGTCCGCAAGATGAGCTTTGGACAGGGCGTCGAGCGCATCTTCCCCTTCAACTCCAAAGTCATCGACAGGATCGAAAAGGTCCGCAGCTACAAGGTGCGGCGCGCCAAGCTGTTCTACATTCGCGGACTGCGCGGCAAAGCCGCCCGTCTGCGCGAAGTGGACCGCGAAACCGGCAAGGTTCGCGCGTAAGCTCCGGCACAGCACCCTTTCATCGCGACACGTTTTGCAGAGCCCCCGGCCCACGCGGCTGGGGGTTTTGCTTTCTATACTCAAGGCATGGCCAATGTCTGCGGTTGGACGCTGGAGGAGACTGCGCGTGGGCGCGGGGCGCTGCGCATTGCCGGGATTGACGAGGTGGGGCGCGGGCCGCTGTTCGGGCCGGTCGTGGCTGCGGCAGTGATCCTTCCCAAGGGTTGCCGCTTGCAAGGCCTGACGGACTCGAAAAAACTCTCCGAGAAAAAGCGCAACAAACTGGACGTTGAGATTCGCACCAACGCGGTTGCCTGGGCCATTGCGGCGGTGGATGCGGAGACCATCGACCGGATCAATATTCGCCGGGCGTCGCTCGAAGCCATGCGTCGCGCCGTCCAGCAGCTTGCCCTGCGCGCGGACTCTCTCGACCCCGACTATCTGCTGATTGACGGGCGCGACACCATCGACTGGAATTGCCCGCAGCAGGCCGTCATCCACGGCGATGCGCTCAGCTTTTCGATTGCCGCGGCGAGTGTGCTGGCCAAGGTGCACCGCGACCGGCTGCTGGTGGAGCTGGACGCCGAGTACCCCGGCTATGGCCTGGCGCGGCACAAGGGCTACTGCTCGCCGGAGCACATGGAAGCTCTGGCGCGGCTGGGGCCTACACCATTGCACCGGAAAAGCTATCTGCCGGTTGCGCAGGCGGCCTTACGGTTCGATTGAGGCCAGGTTGCCAGGCCGCGAGGATTCGGCGCGCGCCTTGCGTTTCCGGTTCCAGGCCAGCAGAGGCCTGATCCCCAGAAGCACCAGAATCACCAGCGTGTACGGCGCAGGCGACATTACGCCCGTCTTCACCTTCCACCAGTAGTGCGCCATGGCGGTGAGCGCGGCCAGGTAGACGAGCATGTGCAGCCGATTCCAGTTCTTCCCGCCCAGCTTGCGGATTGCCCAGGTGGTGGACGTGACGGCCAGCGGCAACAGCAGAAGCCAGGTGGTGACGCCCATGATGATGAACCGCCGCTTGGTGATGTCGGCGGTGATGGTCGTCAGGTCGAAGCCCGCGTAGAGGCCCAGCCAGGTGAGCATGTGCAGCGAGGCATAGAAGAAGACAAACAGCCCCAGCAGCCGCCTGAACTTGATAAGCCAGCTCAGCCGCGGCGAGAGAGAACGCAGGGGAGAAATCGCAAGTGTGCCAGCCAGCATCCACAGAGCCGTCAGGCCGGTGATGGAAGCAAGTTGAGCCGTGGGATCAGGCCCGAGCGTGTTGGTGACCGCCTCATAAATTGCCGTCGCAAGCGGCAATAGGCAGCCGATCCACACCAGCGTCTTGAGAATAAGCACAGTCGAACGTTTCATGATTGCCAATCGAGCGGCGTTAGCGGTGCTAGCGGCGTTAGCGGAGTTAGCCGACATGTGCATGCCTCACTAACTCCGCTAACACGCGCGCAGCGCGGCTAACCCCGCTAACTCCGCTTCAGAAATTCTTCGCCAAATTCATGCCGTTATACATTGACGCCACCTGATCGCCATAGCCGTTGAACATAAGCGTCGTGCGGCGTTGTTCATAAAAGGGGAGGCCGATGCGGCGTTCGGTCTTCTGGCTCCAGCGCGGGTGGTCCACATTGGGGTTCACATTGGAGTAGAAGCCGTACTCATTCGGAGCCTGATCGTTCCAGGTGGTGGATGGCATCTTATCCACGAACCTCACGGTGACAATCGACTTGGCGGACTTGAAGCCGTACTTCCACGGCACTACGATCCGGACCGGCGCGCCATCCTGGTTGGGCAGGACCTCGCCATAGAGACCGAACGTGAGCAGGGTGAGCGGGTTCATGGCTTCATCCATGCGCAGACCCTCGGAGTAGGGCCAGAAGATGGTCGCGTCCTCTCCATACCACTTCTCGACGTGGTGATCGAAGTAGGAGAGGAACTGCACGTACTTGGCGGAGGGAAGCGGGTCGCACTGCTTGATTAACTCGGAAAGCGAGTAGCCGACCCAGGGAATGACCATGCTCCACCCCTCGACACAGCGATGGCGATAGACGCGGTCTTCCAGCGGGCGCAGCTTGAGCAGGGCCTCGATGTCGAAGGTCAGCGGCTTGGCGACCTTGCCTTCCACCTTCACGGTCCAGGGGCGCGTGGGCAGTCCGCCGGCGTTCTTGGCGGGCTTATCCTTGTCCACGCCGAACTCGTAGAAGTTGTTGTAGTGCGTGATGTCGTCGAAGCTGGTGAGCTGCTCGCCGGTGGTGGTGAGCGGGCTTTTAACGGTCTGGAGCTTGGTTCCTGCGAGGGCGGCTATGCGCGGGTCGATCAGGTTAGCGGCCAATTCGGCGAGGCGGTCCGCACCGAGGGCGACAGCTCCCGCAGCGACGACCCCGCGCAGGAAGCTGCGGCGCTCGGAGCGGCGGCGGTTGAAGTATTCGTTATAGGCTTCTCTCGAAGTGATCTCAGAAGAGGGAACATCTGGCGGTTTGCCAATCAGCATGTCTTGACCTCGCTTGGGGAAACAAACGCTTGCTGCTATTAGACACGGTAGAGGGCGCGGGCGTTACAGAAATTCACTGGCACGGCCTGGGGTGGGTTTGACCGGGCTCAAAAAGGCGCGTTTCCTTGATGGCATGGGAGAAACGGCCACTGCGCGAGCCGGCGGGCGCGGATCAGGTAAATACCGGTTCCTGAAATGCCAATCAGGGCCGCAACTGCCAGGCCGCCCAGCGCATGGCTGCGATTGAGCAGGATGAACACAAACCCCGCGATCGCGGCCAGCGGCGGCAACGGGTAAAGCGGAATCCTGAAGGGGCGTTCCAGTTCCGGCCGCTGCACGCGCAGCAACATCACGCCCGCCTGCTGCAAAAAGAACTGCAGCAATATGCGGGTGATGACAAGCATGGTAATCACCTGCGCCAGCGAGAAAAAGCAGAAGCAAGCGCCCACCACTCCCAGCGCCACCAACGACCGGTGGGGGATATGGTGCTTTGGATGAATGGCCGCGAGGTAGCTAAAGTAGTTGCCATCGCGCGCCGCCGCATAGGGCACGCGCGAGTAGCCCAGCAAGAGCGAAAACACTGACGCAAACGCCGTCCAGATAATGAGCGCGGCCATCAGGTATCCGGCCCAGGCACCGAAGGAGGAATGAGCAATTTCCGCGACCAGGCGTACTCGGACAAGTGCGCTCTCCGCCGTGTTTGCCGCGGCATCGCGCAGGGACGGCAGCACCGCGAGATCCATGGTGACGTAGAATGCGGCTACAAATAGCACGCTCAGCAGAATGGCGCGCGGAATGGTCTTCTCCGGCCGTTTTACCTCGCCACCCAAAAAGGTGATGTTGTAGTAGCCCCAGTAGCAGTAGGTAGTGAGCAGCGTTCCCTGGGCGAGACCGGCAATGGCCAGATGCGCGGAAAGCGCAGGAGTAGCCGGCAGGTGAAAACCGCCGGTTGCGCCGGCGTGCGCGAATCCTGACACAATGACTCCGGCAATGGAAACCAGTACGCCGGCAAACATGACCCAGGCCATCCAGGTTACGGTCTTCAGGTTTCGATAGAGCAGCCAGGTCATCGTGAGGCAAGCGGCGGCGGCGGCAAAGTTCGAGTAATGGACCATCGGCAACGCCGCTATGGGGGTGCCGTCCAGCCCCGGCCAGAACATTCCCATGAAACTCGATAGGCCAATGCACCCCGACGCGATGGACAGCGGGGCCGAGAAGCTCAATTGCCAGACGAAGAGAAAGCTGAGCCAGTTACCGGCACGATCGGGACCATAGATTTCGCGCAGAAACGCATACGAGCCTCCGGCACGCGGAAAGGCCGCTCCCAGCTCGGCCCACACCAGGCCGTCGGCCACGGCAATGGCCGCGCCCAGCACCCACGCCCACACGGAGAGCCGAAAGCCCGCCGCGGCGATCACCAGCGGCAGCGTGATGAAGGGGCCGACCCCGATCATCTCCAGCATGTTGAACAGAACGGCGGAGCGGAGTCCGATGCGGCGCTCGAGGGTTGCAGTCTGAATATTCATCACCTATCTATCGAAGTGGAAACGAGGGTCAACGCTGATTCCCCTGAATCGTATGGCCATAACAGTTGCGGATCTTAATCTAATTATGGAACCAGATTTCGATCCTGTATCCATGGATCGAGGGCGCTTTGTATCAGGGCACGACTTCAGTCGTGCCGCAGAGAACCTCGAAAAATGAACTCGGGCTTTAGCCCCTGAGGGAATGTGAACTTCGCGAGGCAGATTCAATCGCGGATACTCACACAACAGAAGTCCGCTCACCGGATTGTACACTGGCTTGAGACCATGTTTCTTTCCCTGAGATTTCAGCAAGCAACCTTGACTGTGGCCCTCGCCAGGATCGTGCTGGCCGGCGCGTGGCCGGTTTGTCTCGGCGCGCAGACGGCCCCGGCCCACTTCGAACTACCGCCCACCGAGCCCAGTGAGATTGCGCTTCCTTTGCCCGAGGACCGCGGCCAGGCAGACCTGGAGCAGACGCTGAAGCGGCTGGGAACAACTGCGAGCGTCCTAATGATTGTCGCGCATCCTGACGACGAAGATGGAGCGCTGCTGACTTATCTGTCGCGCGGAATGGGCGCGCGCGCCACGCTGTTTACGCTAAATCGCGGTGAAGGCGGGCAGAACGCCATGACCGCCGATACCTACGACGCGCTGGGCCTGATCCGCACCAACGAACTGCTGAAGGCGAACGAGTACAACGGCGCAAAGCAACTGTGGGGCACGGAGGCTGACTTCGGGTTTTCAAAAACGCAGGCGGAGTCGTTCGCGCAGTGGGGGCACGACCGCGTTCTCTATGACGCAGTGCTTGCCGTGCGGCAGGTGAGGCCGCAAGTGATTGTGGCCACCTTCCTCGGCGGAGTTTCCGATGGCCACGGCCAGCACCAGGTCTCCGGCGAAATTGCGCAGGAGGTCTTCAAGGCTGCCGGCGACCTGAAGGTTTTTCCCGAGCAGCTTAAAGACGGCTTGGAGCCCTGGCAGCCGCTGGCCATGTACTCCCGGACGCCGTTTGCGCGCGTTACCAGCCAGGGAATCTTTGACTACGCAACCGGCAAGTGGGCGCCGGCGCGCTTCCACAACTACATCACCGGCGAATGGACAACGGGAGTTCTCTCGACCGACGCAGCACTTCCGGTCGGCACGTGGGACCCGGTGCTGGGGCGCAGCTACGCGCAGATTGCGAGGCAGGGTTGGGGCGAACAGAAATCGCAGAACGGCGGCGCCAATCCGACGCTGAGCGGGCCGGCCACATCCGGCTACCACCTTTGGGCGGTGGCGCCCGCTGCAGCCGGAAAGGGCGGCGATGGAGATGCGAGTCTCTTCGACAATCGCAAGGTGAAGATCGACACCAGCCTGGAAGGGCTAGCCGGGCTGGTGAAAGGCGCTCCGCCGGCGTGGCTTGTGGAAGGGTTGCGGCAGATCGGCGAACATCTCAACGAATTCGAGAGCGATTGCCACAATGAAACCGGTGTTGCTGGCGCGCACAAGCTGACGCCGATCTACCGCAAGACGCTGGATCTCTACGCAAAGGTGAAAGCGAGCGACCTGGATGCGGAAGCCAAGGCGGGCATGGCAATGGAACTGGGCACCAAGGTCGAACAGTTTCAAACGGCTCTGAAGGATCTGCTGGGACTGGACCTGGTGGCCTTTACCAGCGGAGGCGGCGATGGTGGTGGCCCCGGTGGCGGCGGAGCGGATGAGTCGGCGCGCAGCGTGTTTCCAGGCGAGGAGTTCAGCGTTCGTGTTCATACCGCGGACGCTACGGGCGAGGCGCAACTGGCACGCGTGTGGCTTGAGAGCCAAAGCGGCTCGCCATGGAAGACGGTAGACGCAGGGGGAGCCATCGAGCCAGCGGCGGCTGTGAATAACAAGCTCTTTCGTGTGCAGGTATCGGAAGACGCCGCGCCGACTGCGCCTTTCTTTACGCGGCCAAATATCGAGCAGCCTTACTACGACATTTCCAATCAGGCATGGCGCAATCGCTCATTCTCTCCCTGGCCCTTGGCGGCGTGGGCGGAGTACACATTCGACGGTTTGCCAATCCGTTTGGGCCAGGTGGTGCAGACGATGCAACGGGTCACCGGCCCGGGCGGAGTGTATGAGCCCCTGGTGGTGACACCGGCGATTGGCGTGCGCATGGAGAGCGGGGCGCGCATTCTTCCGCTCGACGGTTCCGCGCTGCCTGTGAAAGTGACAGTTCATGCGCAGGCTGCCGGCGAGGGTACAGTGACCCTGAAGCTGCCTGAAGGCTGGCGCGCCGAGCCGGCCGAGGCGCATTTCGATTTGAAGAGCGCGGGCGACACGGCGCCACTGGTATTTTCAGTCACCACGGACGAGGCCGCGACGGGCGTCTACAGCGTGAAGGCGATTGCGCAGTCGGGCGGGCGGAGCTACTCGGCGGGCTGGCGCAGCGTGGGTTACCAGGGCCTGCGGCCTTACAACCAGTACCTGCCCGCGGAGCTGAAGACGCGCAAAGTGGATGTGAAGCTGGCGCCGGGCCTGCGTGTTGGCTACGTGATGGGCCCAGGCGACATGGTTCCGGAAGCGATCGAAGAGCTTGGCGTTCAAGCGCATGTGCTGAGCGAAGCGGAGCTGGCTTCGGGAGATTTTTCCGCATGGAATGTTCTGGTGATCGGCATTCGCGCTTACTCCACGCGGCCTGAGCTGACGGTGGTGCAACCGCAGCTCGATGAGTTTGTGCGCCGCGGAGGAACGCTGATTGTTCAGTACCAGAGCGCTACTTTTCCGGCCCCATTGCCGCTCGCATTTCATGGCACGCCGGAGCGCGTTGTGGATGAGCGGGCGCCAGTCAAGCTGCTTGACCCTGCCAATCCTCTGTTGAGCTGGCCCAACAAAATCACCACAGCGGATTTCGATGGTTGGGTCGAGGAGCGCGGGCACTCTTTTCTGGATTCGTGGGACCCAGGTTATACGGCGCTGACCGAGACCGCTGACGCAGGCCAGGACCCGCAACGCGGCGGTTTGCTTCAAACTCATCCCGGCAAAGGGACATATATTTATGTTGCCTATGCTCTATATCGCCAGTTACCCGAGTTAGTGCCCGGCGCATACCGGCTGCTGGCTAACTTGCTAAGTGCGGGGCAGCGCGCTGCCAAATAGAACAATCGTTTCAGGGCCGATATCCATGGTCCTTTGACGCGTTCGAATATTATTTGAAGAACAAAGAACTTAAATGTTAAAAGCACGTGAATTTGCATTTCCGGGAATGCAAACGTGTAAGGTTTATAACTCTGTTAAAAACACGTAAATTCGTCAAATCTTCATCAAACTCTGCGAGTCTTGGATTCGGAACCGGGAGAATCGTGCAGGTGCGGAATTGCTAACTGGCTTTCCTCGTTCATACTGCTTGCCGATGTGCACAACGCGCGACTTCAACCGGCACGATTCGGGAATGCGTGAACGCAGTGCGTTCGAAATGCAAACCCACGCAGTCACGAACCAACTTGATTTAGAGAGGACAGAAGAGACCCAATGAACTTCAAACAGAAAACTGCTGCCGCGGCAATCTTGGCGGTGAGTCTCGTCGTTTCCTGCGGCTTCGCCGGCGCACAGACCCCGCCGGTGAAGAAGCATGTCGCAACCAAGAAAGCCAATACACCTCCGGGACCGACAGTCGAGGAGCAGATTCAGTCGCTGCGCCAGGAGTTCCAGGGACAGATCGACAACCTGAAGGGCAACCTCGCCGCGAAGGATGAGGAAGTGAAGCAGGCCCAGCAGCAGGCTGCCGACGCGCAAGCCGCGGCGGCAAAGGCTCAAGCTGCGGTCGACGCGCAGCAGCAGGCGGCCACGGACAATGCTACCGCCGTGACTACTCTGCAGAGCACCGTGAACGACCTCAAAAGCAATCAGGTTTCGATTGTGACCACGATGTCGGACGAGACTGCGGCTATCAAGAAATCGATCGACAGCCCCGACACACTACATTACAAGGGCGTCACCCTCACACCGGGCGGCTACGTGGCGGGCGAAACCGTGTGGCGCAGCAAGGCCACCGGCGGCGACATTCCCACCGCCTTCAATGCGCTCCCTTACGAACATGCAGACGCCTACTCGCTCAGCGAGTTCTTCGCCAGCGCCCGTCAGTCGCGCATCACTCTCATGGCCGAAGGCAAAACAAGCTGGGGCACCCTGCGCGGCTACTATGAGGCTGACTGGCTGGGCACCGGCATTACTTCCAACAACAACCAGTCCAACAGCTACGTGCTCCGCCAGCGCGTACTGTGGGGCCAGGCCGAAACCAAAAATCACCTGGCCTTCACGGGCGGCCAGTTGTGGTCGCTGGCTACCGAGGACAAGAAGGGGCTCTCCAACATTTCCGGCGACATCATGACGCCGCAGACCATCGACCCGAACTACGTCGTGGGCTTTGTGTGGGCGCGTCAGTACGGCTTCCGCGTGACCAAGAGCTTCTCCAAGGCAGCCATTGGTTTCTCGGTTGAAAATCCTCAGCTTCTCTACACAGCCTCCCTGGCCGGCAACACGCCGTATGCCGTCCTGGGCAGCGCCGGCGCCAACGGCGGCAACTACAACGCGGCCATCAGCACCTGCACGCCTGCGACCTCCATCGTGAACTACACCAACCAGAAGCAGACTGACTCGGCCGGCAACACGGTCGACATCGCGGTTCCGGTATACAAGACGCTGAATGGCTGCGCCGATATCGCCACCCTCTCCTTCAACCAGGCGCCCGATGTCATCGTGAAGGCCGCATTCGATCCCGGCTGGGGCCATTATGAAATTCTGGGCATCGTCGGCTTTGCGCACGAAACCGTCTACCCAGGGGAAACCACTAACAGCAACCTCTATGGCGGCTTAACCGACATCGCCACTGGCGCGGCTGTGGCTCCGGCTCTCAGTACGGCCGGCTACTACTCCGACAGCATCGTGCTCGGTGGCGGCGGCGCCAGCTTCAGGGTGCCGATCGCCGGTAACAAGCTCATCTTTGGCGGCAAGGCTATCTACGGGCCGGGTGTGGGCCGCTACGGCGCCTCCACGCTTGCCGACGTAACAGCCGACTCATCGGGCAACCTGGCTCCCATCCACAACGGGTCCACGCTCTGGACTCTTGAAGCAAATCCGACGCCCAGGCTTGCCCTATACGCGAACTATGGCGCCGATTACGCGGGCCGCACCAACTTCGCCAATTCCGGCGCCACCACGCTGGCCGCGCCGTCGGCCGATTTCTGCGCTACCGTCGGGGGCACCCTCACTTGCAGTTCCACCGCTACCGCTGCCCTCGTCGCTGCCGGCGGCAAGTGGGGCGCCCACTGGGGGGCCCCATCCGCCGCGGCAGTCGGCTACGGTTCGCGGGTGCTGAGCAACTCCGCCTGCAATACCAATGCAAACCCGGGCTACAACGGCGGCGGCTCAACCGGCTACATTCCCGGAGGCTCCTGCGGCGCACAGAATCGCGACGTGCAGGAGATCACCGGCGGCTACTGGTATGACATCTACAAAGGCGACCGCGGTCGTCTGCGTCAGAGCTTCCAGTACGGCTATGCGGTCCGCGAGGGCTGGTCGGGCGCTGCGGGAATCGGCGCCAAGGGCATCGACAACATGTTCTGGACCTCGCTTCGCTACTACCTGCCGTAAACCCCGGGCCTTCGGGCCCGGCACTAAAGAAAGAGGGGCAGTCCGCGATGNNAGCTTGCCGACCTTCTGCGCAATCAGTTCCTTGATGCTGATGGCCTGATCCTTGATGAAGGGCTGCTCGAGAAGGCAGACCTCTTCGTAGAACTTGGCCATCTTGCCGTCCACGATCTTCTCGATCACCGGCGCCGGCTTGCCGGTGGCAGCGGCCTGGGCGCGGAAGATATCCTTCTCGCGCTCAAGGTCTTCGGGGGTCACGTCTTCAGGCTTCACGTAGCGAGGATCGCTGGCGGCGATGTGCATCGCGATGTCCTTCAGCAGCTCCTGGAAGTCCTCGGTGCGGGCCACAAAGTCGCTCTCGCAGTTCACTTCGACCAGCACGCCCAGCTTGCCGCCGGGATGGATATAGGGATATACCGAGCCATCGTTCGTAGTGCGCGACGCCTTTTTCTGCGCCGAGGCCATGCCCCGCTTGCGCAGCACTATAAATGCTTCTTCGATATTCCCTTTGGCTTCCTGCAAAGCCTTGAGGCAATCGCCCATGGGTGCGCCGGACTTCTCGCGCAGCTCTTTCACCTGCTTGGCATCGATCTTTTCACTCACTGTCATCCCTCACTACTCCCTTTCAAATAACTCACCCAAAATTCCGCCTGCACGGCCAGTGCCGGCAAGTGCCAAAAGAAAAGCGTGGCACCTGAACCCGGGCGGCCACGCTCGTCTCAGTATGCGCACCTGCGTGCGCAGAATCGATTAAAGAGCGCCCCCGGCCGCTTCGGCCTCGTCCAGAGCCGCAACCGCGGCAGGCGCCTTGCGAATGCCAGGGCCTAGAACCGCATTCAGGTCCAGTTCCTCGACTTCGGCGGGTGCGGCTTCTTCGGCCACGGCCGCGGCTTCAGCATGCACCGGCATCTCTTCGGCAAAGGCCTTGTCGCCCACCAGGTTCACGCCCTCGGCCGCCGAGTCGGCGATCTTCGAGGTGAACAGGCGAATGGCGCGCAGCGCATCGTCGTTGCCGGGAATCACGTAATCCACCACGGTGGGGTCGCAATTGGTATCGACCACGGCGACAACCGGGATGCCCAGCTTGCGGGCTTCCTTCACGGCAATCGCTTCGTTGTTGGAGTCGACGATGAACAGCGCATCCGGCAGCCGCTTCATGCTCTTGATGCCGGCCAGGTTGGCCTGCAGATGCTTGCGCTCCCGCTCCAGCTTGATGACTTCCTTCTTGGTGAGCAGATCGTAGCGGCCGTCCGTGGCCATGTCGTCCAGTTCCTGAAGGCGCTTCACCGACTTCTGCACCGTCACCCAGTTGGTGAGCAGCCCGCCCAGCCAGCGCTGGTTGATGTAGGGCATACCCGCACGGGTGGCTTCCTCGGCCACCGCATCCTGTGCCTGGCGCTTGGTGCCGACGAAAAGAATCGTCTTGCCTCCCGCGCACAGCTCGGTAACGAACTTCGACGCATCCTTGAAGAGCTTGAGCGTCTTCTGCAGGTCGATGATGTAGATTCCGTTGCGCTCGCCAAAGATATATTCCTTCATCTTGGGGTTCCAGCGCTTGGTCTGATGCCCGAAGTGAACACCTGCTTCGAGCAGCTCCTTCATTGTGATCGTGGCCATTGGCCTCCTTTTAGATTTGCATCCGGGCCTGCGTTACCGTTACCCGGATTGAGTCCCGCTCTCGCGGGGGATTTGGTACCGAGCTTCTAGCTGCTAGCTTCTAGCCTCTAGCTTGTCTTCGCCGGGTCAAGTTCAACGTGAAACCCAACAGCCGGCACAAGCATTGAAAAGCTAGGAGCCAAAAGCTGGAAGCTAATAGCTGCAAACGCTTTAGCGCTTGCTGAATTGGAACCGCTTGCGTGCGCCCTTCTGGCCGTACTTCTTGCGTTCCTTCTGGCGCGAGTCGCGTGTCATCAGTCCTTCAGCCTTGAGCAGCTTACGCAGCTCCGGGTTGAACTGAACCAGGGCGCGGGCAATGCCCAACTTGACGGCATCGGCCTGCGCGGCAACGCCGCCGCTCTTGACCGTGGTCACCACGTCGAACGAGCTGGCCAACTCGGCCACAACCAGCGTCCGCTTGGCGGCTACGCGCTGTTGCTCGGTGACGAAGTACTCTTCAAAACCCTTGCCGTTCACCTTCCACTCGCCCGTGCCGGGACGAAGAAAGACGCGCGCGATCGCCGACTTGCGCCGCCCCGTCCCGTAATACTGAACCAGATCTGCCATGCTTTTTCCTCTTAGCTCTCAGCCGTCAGCTTTCAGCTTTCAGCTTGTGGTGCATTCAATCAATTCTTTGCGCCATCTTGAACTTTCCGCACCAGCAGGAAAAACCGAAAGCTGATAGCTGAAAGCCGATAGCTGCCTTACGAAATCTCCAACGCCACCGGCTGCTGCGCCTGGTGGGGATGCGTGGCGCCTCGATAAACCTTCAGCTTGGTCGCCATCTGGCGGCCCATCTTGCTCTTGGGCAGCATGCCCTTGATGGCCTGCTCCAGAATCGCCTCCGGCTTGCGGTTCAGCAGGCGCGTGAAGGACTCCTCACGCAATCCGCCGGGGAAGCCGGTGTAACGGCGATAGAGCTTCTGGCCAGCCTTCAAGCCGGTGAGCCGCACCTTCTCCGCGTTGATGACGATCACATGGTCGCCGACATCGATGTAGGGCACGTACTGCGGATTCAGCTTGCCGCTCAGCACGTCGGCAGCCTTGGTGGCCAGCCGCCCCAGCGTTTTGCCGCTGGCGTCGATCACATAAAACTTTCGGGCAATATCCTTGCCGCTCGGAACAAAGGTACTCATCTCACTCCTGCCTTCAAAAAAGCCAGCACAAAACACGTTCGCCCGCGCTCAAAAAGCGCAAGGGCCTGAATTCTACCCACTGCCAAACAAATCTGTTCGGGTGAGGACTGCTCGAGTTGGCCCCTTTGAGAGGCTCTGGCTGGGCTGAACAGAATCAGCGTTCAGCGGCCTGTGTCCTGTTGCAAGCGAATGCCCTTCAGGTCATCCGTCAGCCGAGTCCGGGTGAGCACACACAGACTCCAGGCGCAACACCGCGCAAGGTCTTCAGAATACCCGAAATAAGGTCCCGAGTCAACGAAAACTCGTGGTGGGCTCGCAGGTCAACTTGCAAGGCCAGGATCGGTACCCATACGCGCGTCGGGAAGGCCGAGCCGCCGCTTGATCTCCAGCAGCTCCTGGATCTTGTTCTCAGGAAAAAACTTGAGCGGCTTGCCGATCTGCTGCGCGATCAGATAGGTCTTGCAGTAGGTCTCGAAGGTCTCGACAAACCACTCGGCGTGGCTCACCGTGTCGGCCCAACAGACGATGCCGTGGTTCGACAGCAGAATCGTATTGTGGTCGCGGACGAACGGCCGAACGGTCTCGGCGAACGCCTGGGTTCCTGGAGTTTCATAGGGCGCCACGGCCGCTGGGCCGATGGAGGTCTCGTACTCCGAGATCAGCCCGATGGGCGGCGTAGTACCGGTCATGGCGAAGGCCGTCGCGTGCGGCGGATGGCAGTGGACCACGGCGCGTGCGCGCGGATTGCTCCGGTAAATCTCCAAGTGCAGCAGCAGCTCGCTGGTGCGCATTCGATCGCCGGCCAGGATATTTCCGTCCAGATCGGAGAGGCAGATGTCGGCTGGCTCCATATCGCGCTTGCTCATCATGGTCGGCGTGCACAGCAGGTAGCTGTCGCCGAGCCGCACGCTGATGTTGCCGCCGTTGCCATCGACATACTGGCGCTCCCACAGCTTGCGGCCGACAGCGATAATCTCCATGCGCAGCGCGTGGGCCTCAGGGGAGATGGCGGCCGCGAGCGGCGAAGGCAAACCGTGAATGGGGGCAGACCCAGAAGCAGGCTGCGGGTGGAAGGGCTGCAAAGGGTCCGCTTTCTGCTCCACTGCTAGAACGAGTGTCTGCTCGAGTGTCTGCTCCATTGATCGGCCTCGCACTTGAAATGGTTTTGCCGGAGCACGCCGGGAGAGCGTACCCGTCTCCACCATTCTTTCGTGAATGCGAGCCAAACCGCGTGACAGGTATCACACTCGACCGAAGCTAATCTCCCGGCACCAGCCTGCGCTGCAGAGCCTCCAGCGTCTGGCCCTTGGTCTCCGGATAGACGAACAGCACCACCAGGAACTGCACCACCGTCATCACCGCGAAGAAAGCAAACGGGGTTTGCGTGTGGAAAGAATGCACCACTACCGGAAACTCGAGCGCAATCAATGCGTTCATAAACCAGTGGCTGGCCGAGCCCACGCCCTGGCCCTTGGAGCGAACCGAGGTGGGAAAAACCTCGCCGATGTAGACCCAGATGACCGCTCCCTGTGAAGTGGAGAAGAAGGCAATGTAGGTCACCAGAATTCCGAGCAGCGCGCCCTGATGCGACTGGGTCGCGAAGACCCACGTCACCCCGGCGAGGGAAGCGGAACAGCCCGCCGCGCCGATCAGCAGCAGTGTCTTGCGTCCCAGCTTGTCAATCAGCGACATGCCAATCACGCAAAACGTAAAGTTGGTGGCTCCGATGGCGATGGCCTGCTGGTCGCTCGATATCTGGCTGAAGCCCGCCGCCGCAAAAATGTTGTTGAGGTAGTAGAGAATCGCGTTGATGCCGGCAAGCTGATTGAAGGCGCCGATGGAGATGGCGAGAAAGAGCGGATAGCGGTACTTCCAGCGGAAGACCGGCTCATGCGCGACGGCGTGCTCCTGGGCAATCGCGGCGCGAATGTCTTCAAGCTCGGCCTCGGGGTTTTCTTCGCCCATAAGCTTGAGCACGGCCAGCGCCTCGGCAATCTGATTTCTCGATGCGGAGAAGCGGGGGCTGCGCGGAATGCCAAACAGCAAAATCAGAAACGCCACGGCCGGAATGCCGGCGACGCCCACTTGCCAGCGCCACTCGGTCGCGCCCAGATGCAGGGTGCGAATGGCGTAATTCGAAATGTAAGCCACCATGATGCCGAAGACGACATTGAGTTGGAAGGCCGCAACCAGACGCCCACGCCACTTGGCCGGGGCCAGCTCGGCAATGTAGACCGGCCCCAGCACCGACGATGCGCCGATGCCCAGGCCGCCGATGAAGCGGAAGAACATGAAGGATGTCCAGCCCCAGGCCAGGCCGCATCCCAGGGCGGAAACCACATAGAGGATAGCGGTAATGCGCAGCGTTTCGCGCCCTCCCAGCCTTTGGCCAATCGTGCCCGCTCCCAGCGCTCCAATCACGGTGCCGACCAAACCGATGGCTACCGTCAGGCCCTTCTCCTGTGGATTCAGACCGTAGAGGCGCACCAGCGCATCGATCGCGCCCGCAATTACAACAGTGTCGAAGCCGAACAGCAGACCGCCCAGGGCGCCGGTCAGCGTGGCTTTGATCAGGTTGACGTTTGGCCGCATAATCTCCGTGCCTTCGAAATCCCAACCCATCCTACAGAGTCATGCGGCAGGCGAGCAAAACTGGTGCGCCCGCTCTAGCTGTGCAGCTTTGTCTTGCTTCCAAAAGGGCTGGCGCCAGCCGCCTGCTCAGGCCCGCGATTTGCCGGGCAGCACGGCCAAAATGCGGCATCGTTGTTTGCCGGCCGCGCTCCAGGCGAGGGCCATTTCGCTTTCAATACAGGCGCAATCGCCGGCCTCAAGCACTTCCTGGATGCCGCCCGCTTCCAACTGCAACCGGCCTTCAAGGACATAAACCACGCCCGCCGATTCGCGGAAGCAATCCGCAGCGCTGGCCGATCCGCCCGGAGCGAATTCGATCATCTGCGCCACCAGCTGGGGGTTTTCGTCGGCCGTGTTCAGGGGAGTCACCTTCACCGGCTCCTCTCCGCGGCCATCGCTCTCAAAGTGCGCCTTGCGCGTGATGGAGAGCATGTGGCGGGCAGGTTCTGAGAAGAAGTGGCTCATGCCCACGCCATAGACACGGCTGATAGTGGCCAGCGTGGGCAAGGTTGGAATCATGCGGTCAGTCTCCAGCTTTGACAGCAGGGCGGTTGACAGGCCAGTCTCGGCGGCCAGCCTGGAGAGCGTGAGCCGTTTCTGGGTGCGCAGCGAACGCAGCTTGAGACCAATGCAATAGGGTTCCAGCGACCACTGGGCGTAGGAAACAGTTTTGGACATGCGGACACCTCCCGATCCAGAAGCAAGTTCTTATCCGGTTACGGCTTCTACATGATTCTGGCAGTCCGCGCGGTTCACGCCTTTGAATTATTTCTGAAGTTTTTCTTCTCAGGCGCGGAGTTGGTAAAGACTGCGCCGGTTAAGTTATCCTCGCTTTGGCGCTGAGCTTTGGCGCTAACGCAGACAACCCCTGTGCGGGCCCGTTTCACTCGCAACCCATTTTCCTCTCAGAGGTTTATTTCTATGATCGGCCACTTCCCCGTACCCACTTCATTCCTTCATCGACGCCTCTTCTCTTTAACCCTCGCAGTAGCCCTGTGCGCGGGCATCTGCTGCCACGCGCAAAACAATCCGGCGTCCAAACCCGCCGCAAACCCGGAGCCCGATGTGCTGGTGCTCAGCAACGGAGACACGCTGCACGGCAAACTGGTGAGCGAAATGGCGGGCAAGGTCACCTTCCACAGCGATCCGCTGGGGAACGTTTCCCTGGGCTGGGACAAGATCGAAGAGCTGCGCACCAGCCGGAAATTCGCGGTCCTGAACGACAAAATAAAATTGCGCGGCAAGAAGCAAGCGCGGCAGATTCCCATGGGAACCCTCGAAGTGGCAGGCCAGGCAGTTACAGTTCACCCGGACAACGCCGCGGCCGAAGCGCCAATTCCCGTGAAGAGCGCGCAATTCATCCTCGATCCCGCCGAGATGGATAAGCAGCTAAACCATGAGCCTGGATTCCTTTCCGGATGGAACGGCGCCGCCACTGCCGGAGCGACGCTGGTCAAGGAGACGCAAAACCAGTACACCGTGTCGGGAGGTATCGGCCTGGTGCGCATTGTGCCCACGGTAAGCTGGCTGCATCCGCGAGATCGCACTTCACTGGACTTCACCGGGTCGTTTGGAAAAATCACGCAGCCCGCCTATGCGTCCGGAACCGCAACCGTACCCGCGGTGGTCACCAAGTCCGCGATCTATCACGCGGATGCCGAGCGCGACGAATACTTTTCGCCGCGTTTCTTTGCCCTGGGCCAGACGGCCTTCGACCACAACTTCGGCCAGGACCTGGACCTGCAGCAGATTTACGGTGGCGGTTTTGGCTGGACGGCGCTCAAGACCCCAAAGCAGGAAGCGGACCTGAAGGGTACGATTCAGTACGAAAAACAGCAGTTCATCACCGGCACTGCAACCGGCAGCCAGAACCTGATCGGATCTACTTTCGCCGCAAGCTACGTTCTTCACCTCAAGCTGTTCACGTACACGCAGGGTCTCTCGTTTATTCCCGCCTACAACAACACGCGGGCCTATTCCACCAACGAAACCAACAATTTAGCGTTCCCTGCTTACAAGCGCCTGAGCTTTTCGCTGGGAACGCTGGACAGCTACCTGAACAATCCCCCCGCGTCGCTGCCGCCCACCCAGCGGAACTCGTTCCAGTTCACGATGGGGCTGAGCTACTTATTCAAATCGAATTATTAGGACAGTTTCAGGAAAGGTGTAGAGGAACGAGCAGTCGCCCAGGGGCTGAACGGGTTGCGGAAAAACTCTCATCGCGGCGCTGATTTGAAAGGGCACGACTTCAGTCGTGCCGCAACTGCCGTAAAATCAACGCGGGCTTCAGCCCCTGAGGCATGCTTTTCGCCATTTCTGACCAGAATCAGGCCTTTTTCCGCAGCCTGTGAAGCCCGTACCCTTCAATGCTGCTTCAAACCAGAGTTGTGATAATGCCCTAATGCACCTTAACGCTGCGGAATCAACAATTCCGGCGCTCTGTTGCGCTCCGGATAGGGCTGTCCCGAACCACGGAAGAGGCACTCTTGTGGGCGCATTCGCTCTCGAATGCGCTCAACGTCCAAGGATTGTTTGAGATGCGCATTCATTTGTTTGTTTACTAGAGTGGTACTAAGTAACCAA
>PLOG01000190.1 GCA_003142935.1 Acidobacteriaceae bacterium | reverse complement strand
TGCGCGCGCAGTTCCAGATAGACCACCTCTCCGGGAACCAGCCGGAAATCGTGACTCACCTCGCCGCTGCCTGCGTCCGGATGGAACACTTGCGCCTCCGGAGCAGCATGAACTTCCAGCAAATGATGTTCGATTGGCGAAAGATTTTGCGGGCTGCCCAGGGACTGCCAGGTCTCGTAGCAACTGCCTGCGCCCGGCGTGATTTTCTCCTGCACCAGCACGGGTTTGGCCGATTCAGCCCAGGGCATCTTCATCGTGCCCGTCCAGGGTTTCTGCGTCCCGACTCCATAGGCTGAGAGATCCCGGTACCAAAGCAAGACCTGCGAGTTCCCTTCTCCGGCCGTTGCCACCAGGCCGCAGCCCGCCGCCAGCGGCTCGTGCCGGAGTTCCAGCCGGCCGCCGCGCAGACGGTTGAGAAAGCGGAAGGCATTCAACGACGCTTTCGGCAGACCATTCAGCGTCAGCAGCCCGTAGATGCCAGAAAACTCACTCTGCGACATGCCCCCTTCCTCGAAAACATCGCTGGCTTCCCACCAGCAAAAGGTGTCGCAGTCCGCATCCACCGCCGTGGCGAGATCGCAAACGGCTGCCGCCGCGGATACGTCATCCAGGCACGGATTATCTGCCCAGGCAATCTTTCCGTCGCGCAGAGGCACCAGGTTGTTCCACTCCGTCAGGTCGATTTCAAGATCGGGCATTGCCGACCGGCGGACGGTTTCGCGCACGCCCCGCACCACATCCGGAATATACATACCGGGCTTGTGCGGGCTGCCCTGCAGGCCCGGATATTCCATCCATTCATCCTGCGGGTAAATATGAGTGCTGATAAAATCCAGCGGCACGTTCTGCGCGGAACAGTGCGCGATCAAATCCGCTACCCAGCCGCCGCGGGCCGAAACAGGCCCACCTACCCTGAGACGCGGACTGACCGCCTTGAGCGCAGCCGCCGATGTGTCGTAGAGCTTCCAGTAGTCTTGTTGCGAACCCGTCCAGAAATCGATGTTCGGTTCATTCCAAACTTCGTAATACCACTGCGCGATCTCATCCAGGCCGTAGCGGTCCATGCAATGACGGGCGAACGCTTCCACCAAGTGGCCCCATTCGGCGTAATCGCGAGGCGGCGTGGCGTTCAATCCTTCATCGGACACGGCTGCGGTTCCAGAAGCCAGAGCGACGGGCATCGAGGACAACTCAACTCGCGGGCGCAGGCCGATCCGCTGCAACGCATCCAGAACTTTGTCCACCTGCGCCCAGCGGAATGCCAGGCTTCCGTCCTTCCGGCGCGCAACAACCGCCATGTCGTCATGGAAGATTCCGTGGAATCGACAGTAACGATACCCGATGTCCCGCTGCAGAATTGCCAGATGGCGCTGCAGGTCGTCACGCAGGAGTAAAGGTGCGTACCCCGTCGCAATTGCGTTCTTCCAGGGTTTTCGTAACGGTGCTGACGGTCTTGCATTGGTCACGGTGATTATGAATGGATCTTCCGCCTTCGGTTCAGGCTTCCCGGCGGTGCTTTCCCCCATGGCGGTAACGCCAACCGTAGCCGCCGCAACGGAACTGACAAGACTTGTTTTGAGGAACTCGCGCCGGGTGGTGTTGCCTTGACTTAGGTCTTCAGGATCGGCCGACTTCGAAACAGATCTCATTTCTTACTCCCTCACGTTAACTCTCTGCCGCTAATTCTGGGAAGGGCAGGCGCGAATGCGGGTAGATTCATTTGACTTCTTCTCGTCTTCAAGACCACCTCCCGCCTAAGGCTAGGAAAGAAGCGGCTTGCTGCAGATGTCCAGAGTGGCTTCGCCAAATCCATTATTTCGGTGCAGCTGTGCTTAAATACTTCGTCTTCAACGGATCGCTTTCTGCGTGTACGCCAAAACCTGCATCTATTCTCATGGCCAGGCGAGATTCGGGTGTAGCCAGGTTCTAGGCAAACAGCTCTTCCTTCGACACAGAACCGGAAAACTCTTGGATTGACCCGGCCTCCGTCCAAACTGGGAGGAGGAGGAGGTTGGTGCAAAGGCTGCGGCCGTCGCAAGAGACTTTCCATGATTTGCGGCGCATCCAACGCAGAAACAAAGAAGCGCTCCTCCGGACGGCTCATTACGGTGCCGGAAGAGAAACGAACGAGCCACGAAGCTGACCTATTTCCATTCACAACGGTCGTGTGTATGATATATCAGACATCTCTGTTGCGCAACGGGCACGTGTTCTTTGCAATCAGTGAGGATCCAGTTGCAATGACACGCGAATACCCCAGATCTGGATAGACGGAATTTCATGCCTGGATTGCGTTAGCGGCGCCTCAACTTGGAATCCATTTCATGGAAACGGTGAAGAACTCCTTATGACAGATCGATCGAGACCTCTCGTGGTATCGGAAACACCGAACTACACTGGCCCCTTTATTACGGTTACCGCGCTGTTCTTCATCTTTGGGTTCCTCACTACATTGAATATGGTGCTTGCGCCCCATTTGCGATCGATCTTCAACCTCGACTACGGGTGGGCGACCCAGTGAACACGTCGCCGCGCTCCATATAACTGGCCGACATCGGGGAATGTCATCTCGCCAGCATTGCCCTTCTTGAGCCATCGGAATCTTTGACATATCAGCATCGGATGTATATTCTGAGTCGTTCCACAAAAGGAGTTCTGAAATGTGTTCATTATGGATTCATAGGCTGGCTATACAGCTAGGATTGATCACCTCAAGTGTGGTGCTTGTTGGCGTTTCTTCCGCCGCCATGCCTGCGAATCAGGCGCCGCAACCTGTGCCGCAAGTGCAATCCAACCAGGATGGATTTGTCGCAACTCTAAATGGCGAAAGATTGCGGGTCACCGTGTGCAGTGATTCGGTGATACATGTGGTGGCTGCTACTGGCGATCAAGAAGTGCACGGAGCATCTCCCGCTCAACCGTGGATGCTAGAGAATTCGGCAGCGTGCCCGGGCGCCAAGTTCGATTTTCGACAGAATGAAGTCGGCGCCACCCTCACGACGGCAAAACTGCGTGTGAAGCTCGATAACAAGGGTGACAATCTGGTGTACTCCACAAATGATGGCAAAGAACTGCTGCGCGAAAGTTCAGCCATTCCGCGCACCTACGCGCCGCTGGAAATTGGCGGGACGAAGGGCACTACTGTGGAAGACCGGTTTATGCCGGAGATGACAGAGGGGCTCTACGGCCTGGGGCAGCATCAGAGCGGAGTCTTCAATTATCGTGGCGGAACGGTGGAACTTGGCCAAAACAATACCGATATCACGGTGCCGCTGCTGGTCTCGACAAGAGGCTATGGACTGCTCTGGAACACTGCTTCGCTGAGCTACTTCGACAATCGCTATCCGAAAGTGTTCAGCCTCAGTTCCACCAACGCGAACGCGATTGATTACTACTTTATCTACGGGCCGGAGATGGATAATGTTATCCATAGTTATCGCGCGATGACCGGTCACGTTTCAATGTTCCCGTCGTGGGCTTATGGACTCTTCCAGTCGAAGGACGCCTACGAATCACAGGCTGAAGTTTTGAATGTCGCGAAGCGTTATCGCTCAGAGCATTTTCCGCTTGACTCCATAGTGCAGGACGGAGGCTGGTGGGTTGCGCAGGGCGATTTGGCTTTCAGGCCCACCTATACTGACATTCCCGCAGAGCTAAAGCAATTACACGATGAGCATGTTCATACGATGCTTTCCGTCTGGGGCCTCTACGAGAAAGGTTCGACCAACCTGGAGACGCTGAAGGCGAAGGGATGGCTTGTTCCAAATACGCTAGTATACGATGCAACGAACCCCGCGGCGCGAGAGTTCTTCTGGAAGTCCCTTCCCGGGCCACTGCTCGCTCAAGGCTGGGATTCATTCTGGCTGGATGCGTCTGAGCCTGATTTCGGCGCGCACGAAGGCGATGTGATGCTGCTGGACAAGACCATCGCGATGGGCAGCGGCACAATGTACACCAACGTTTATCCTCTGATGCACACCGGTGGAATTGCGGAACATTGGAAGCAGACTACTACGGACAAGCGAGTCGTGCTTTTGACCCGTTCCGCCTTCCTGGGCGAGCAACGCAATGGAGTTGTCGTGTGGAGCGGTGACGTGTTTCCAACTGCTTGGGCATTCCGGCACCAGATTTCGGCCGGGCTCAACTTCGCTCTCAGCGGATTTCCGTACTGGACTACAGACGTAGCGGGTTACTGGCCTCTGCCTAACGATGCAACAATGACATCGCCGGAGTATCAGGAGCTCTACGCCCGCTGGTTTGAGTTTGGAGCATTCTGCCCCATTTTTCGAACCCACGGACACCGCCCCAATAATGAATTGTGGACGTTTGACAAAGTGGAACCCACCTTGGTGACCTATGATCGCCTGCGCTCTCGCTTGATGCCGTATATCTATTCGCTTGCGTGGAAGGTAACACATGACGACTACACCATCCAGCGCCCGTTGGTGATGGATTGGCGAACGGACCAGAAGGTGCGGGACCTTGACGACGAGTTCATGTTTGGACCCGCATTTCTCGTCAGTCCGGTATCGAAGCAAGGCGCCAGAAAGCGCGAAGTGTATTTGCCTGAAGCAACTGCTTGGTACGATTTCTGGACTGGAAGAAGCGTTCGAGGCGGGGAGGAACTCGAAGTGGATGCTCCAGTCCAAAAGCTCTCGCTATTCATACGCGCCGGATCGATCGTCCCATTGGGGCCGGAGATTGAGTACGCGGGTCAGATGCCGGATGCTCCGATTGAGATCCGGATTTATCGTGGCGCGGACGGATCGTTCAACCTCTATGAGGATCAAGGTGACGGGTATCAATATGAACACGGCGACTATGCTTTGATTCCGATACATTGGAATGACTCAAAAGACACTTTAACCTTTGGCGATCGTGTAGGAGCTTTCGCTGGGATGGCAAATGAAAGGACATTTCGCGTTGTCTTGGTAGGTCCAGAGCACGGATCGGGAGAATCCATTTCTTCGAGCGCGGATGCGGTGGTCAAGTATCTGGGTAAAAGCAAAGAGGTAGCCTTTCCTCCGAATCGGCCAAGCAATAGCGCCGCAGCCAGCCGATGAATCAGCGCGGACTGTGCTCTGTTCGTGTCGAGGACTGCTTCCGAATATGGAACACCGATGAGTTGCGCACCATGCAAGATACTCGCGGACCAAATGAAGTTTGACGCCGGCTGATATTGCGAGGCATTCATGAACCCTTGGGTCCGCATGCTCTAAGCTCAGAAACTTTCCTGAGATCGTAGCGCACGCAAGATCGACGCTTAGACTGTTTTGGGGCATATCCCGCGCCAGAGCCCTAATACTTTAGATTAAGAGCTATAAGCGTGGACTTTCTCGCAGATCAAACGGAGCTTTGACTCAAGGTCACCGCCGGCAGTCTTAAAGGAATCGGCGTCAATCGCCAGAGGAGCGCCTAGAACAACTAGAGATGCCCCATATTCCGGCGTCCGAATAGCTTGTTCGGTTGACAGGCCGCCGACAGCTTGGACGGGAATCTGAACAGCCCCAACGATCTCCCGCAACTGATCAAGTGGGGTTGGACACGGCTTTCCCGCAGCTGCGAGGCCGCGGCGCTCATCGTAGCCAATATGATGGATCACAAAATCGCAACCGAAATCCTCTATTCGTTTTGCGGCTGCGATCTTATCTTTTGCCCCAAGATTATCTCCCATGACCTTCACGCCGAGATCTCTGCCTGCCTGCACTACCATTTTGATCGTCTCCGGATGTGCGCGTTCCATCACAACAACGTGAGTTGCCCCGGCCTTCGCCATGATTTCAGCCTCAAGCCAACCCCCATCCATGATCTTCAGATCGGCTACGATGGGTTTGTCAGGGAATTCACTGCGGAGAGCGCGAACACCGTTCATGCCTTCGGCGATAATCAGTGGCGTACCCGCCTCTAACCAGTCAACGCCGGAACGCATTGCCAGACGTGCGGTTTCGAGAGCTTCCGGAATTGAAATGATGTCGAGAGAAACTTGCACAATGGCTTTCATAATAAGTTTGCCCGAAGGCTAACTCCGTACTGGAAGGTGTAGCCGCATGAGCATTCCTTTCTTGAGATTTGATTCAAGTAGAAGCGATCCTTCACGGTTGCGGAAAACTGGCATTGAGACAATGGTTGTGTCCGGATGATCTCGACCATCTCTCGCGCAAAGTACTTAAGACAAATAGATCCTATCCCTAATTCTCAAAGTATCGGTCTATTTTCTTTCTGAGAAAGCTGACTGATTCTCACAATTCATCCATTCCGTCCATCCCATCTTCGATCGAGATCCACGAGCTAAATCCAACAGAGTGGAGCATCGAGAATATCTTGTCGTAGTCATTGAGCCCCTTTCCGATCACGCCGTGAGACAGGCGGCTGGCGTAGCCAACAGTATCTTCCTCTTTGCGCAGGTCCTCAATCGTCCCGCATTTCAGATAGCGGTCGCTCGCATGCATCGAAACAACACGATGCTTTACTCCCTCAAGCAGCAGCAGCGGGTCTTCACCGGCCAGGATTGCGTTTGAAGGATCAAAGTTGACCCCAAACCATGGCGAGTCGATTTGCTCAACTATTTCTACAAAGACATCTATCTTCTGCGCGAATTCCGGGTACTTCCAATAGTTGTCTTTGTAGTGGTTCTCCATGTTCAAGACGACACCCTTCTCTTCGGCGAACGGTAACAGCCCCTTGATGACTCGAACGACCTGTGCGACACCTTCTTCTCGAGTGAGTCCCGGCCGCCGCTGACCAGAAAGCACACGGCAGAAACGTCCACCCAAGAATGCGGTAATCTCAATCATTCGTTTTTCGAACTGAATCTCTTCATCAAGAGAAAGGGGATCGGATTTCGTGAAGTCCGGTGAGCAGCAAAGCATCGGCATAGCAAGATTATGCCGTTCTAAAGCAGCCTTGACACTTGTTAGGAATGACTCGTCATCTTCTAGAAAGCCCGAATAAAACTCAAGCCCATCGACACCGAGTGTGGCGCCAAGTTCGATCCAGTCGAAGAGCGTCATGGTTCGATCAACGCATAGCTGGTCCATAAAACATTTTGGAAAAGCGGCCAGTCTAGGCTTCCTCGAAGTCCTCACGAAACCTCCTTTGTTGGATTTCGTCCAATGACAGGAAATTGCTCCACATCGAGTATCGAACCATTAATGAGGGCTGCTTCGTCGGAAAGGAAGTAAATCGCGGCCATGGCAACCTCTTCCGGCGAGTGAATCCGACCCGAAGGGACAACGCTCTTGGGCAGTTTTGTCGGCCAGTCCGGCGGAAAGCCATCCTTAAGTTTCAATGCAAATTCGTTTGGCGTGAGGGTCCAACCGACGTTTAATTGGTTGACCTGGATGCCCTCGGCCCCGTGCGCATCTGCGAGGTTACGAGTCAGAGTCATCAAGCCGCCCTTGGCGATGGAATAAGCCAAGAGAATCCTCTCCCCACAGTAGCCGTTGATCGACCCTATATTCAACACTCGACCGCCACGCTGTTTTCGAAAATAGGGCAGGGCTGCCTGAATCAGAAAGAGTGGCGCCCGCAAGTTGATCGCTATCGTTCGGTCGAATGCTTCTCGATCGGTCTCTTCGATGTTTCCATGGGTGATTACTGCTGCATTGTTTACAAGTCCATCAATTCTCCCGAACTGAGCAACTGTCTCTCTGACGAGATTCGCAGGAGTCTCAGGATCTTCAAGCGCGCCGATCGTGAATGACGCGTTTTCCCCGATCACGGCAGCCAGTCTCAGCGCTTCATCCTTTCGCCTTCCATGGATCATCACTCGAGCGCCTTCGCGAGCAAAGAGCCGAACCATAGCTTCCCCAATTCCGGTGGTTGACCCGGTCACCAGGATGACTTTGTCTTTCAAGCGCCCACCGGAGGGACATGCGGATTGATTCATGGCTTGAGGACTCCTTTGACGACTGTGCCTGCGCTCATCTCCTCAAAGACCTCACGCCATTCGGAGAGGGGCGAAATCCGGTTGAGTATTGGATTGAGATCGATTTTGCCGCTGGATAAAGCCGAGTCTGCTCGGTTCTAGATTGTAAAGGCCCTGACGAATGAGCGCGGAATCCGAAGGTAGCAGAGCAGTTGTTTCGCTTGCGACGCGGTCACCTTCCTTGAAGGCTGTTACACGGTTACCAAGTTTGGCAACGAGGCCGGCAAACTCATGACCGAGGATTACTGGATAATTCACCTGCCAACTTTGCTTGCCGCTGAACTGATGGAGATCGCTACCGCAGACGGCTGCTGCCTGTACGCTCAGCAGTGCGTCCTCCTCGCCAATCTCCGGGACGGGAAGTTCACGAAGCTCTACGGAGTAGGGCTCCTTTGCGTAGTTAACAAGACCAAGCATAGGTAGTATTCGCAACGCCCTCCTAAACGAAGATACTAACTGTTGATGCTCTGAAATGTGAATTATTGGCCGTATTGTGACCTTGAAAAAGTGCACGAGATGGTTGCTTCTGGCGTGTTTCGTTGGTGTCTTTCATGCCATCCGGTTTAGCCCAAAGTGCGCTACAGACTGTGCTACATTTTTTAGGACTTCTTTTAGTTAATCTTATTGCTTCTAACCATTTGATTCTATTTGATTTAGTTTGGTGCCCAGAGGGGGACTTGAACCCCCACGGCCTTGCGGCCTGCGGATTTTAAGTCCGCTGCGTCTGCCAATTTCGCCATCCGGGCCGGGCGCTATCCTTGCTTCTCGATTCCCATGCTCCCATTTTCATTCTATTGAAAGACTCGGCCGGGCTCGGCAATTTACTTCGGTGCGCCGATTGATTCTTCAGAGCCCCGCAGCTACACAGATGGCGGCGACATCGCCGATTTGCTCGCCTAATGCCGCTGGGGCGATACGTCAAATTTTTGCTAACGCCCGCAACGCCTCGTGCTCCATCGAAATGCGCACGAGCCCCAGCAGGCTTTCCACAAAGCGCATTGCAAGCCCGCCAATCACAAAGAGACTACGAATTTCAAGAGCTTTGACTCGGCGCAAACGGCTAGCGCTTCTTTGCCGGTTTGGAGGCAGCCTTTTTCGCAACCGGCTTGGATGGCTTCGCCCCGTGCGATAACTTGTCTTTTGCCGGAGCCTTTGCCAAAGCTTTAGGTTGCACCCTTGCCGGAGCCTTGGCTGCACTCTTCACTCGAGTCTTTGCCGGAGCCTTCGCCGCGGTGTTCCCGGCAACTGGCTTGGCTGTCTTGCCGGCCTTGGCCGTGACGGCTGGCGCGGGCTTTTTCTCGACCGGCGCAACCTTCGCCTTTGTGACCGGCGGGGCAGGCTTTGCCTTGGTCGCTGGCGCGGACTTTGCCTTCGCTTCATGCTGGGGAGGCGTCTTCACTGCCTTTGCCGCCTCTTCCGCAATCGGCTTGGTAGCTGGCTTTTCGCCCTTTAGAGGAGCGGCAGCCGGGGCAGATTTCGCGGACTTCTTTGCCAACTCGGCCTTCGCGGATTTCTTTCCTGAAGATCTAGCTGGAGCGGAAAGCGCTTCGCCTTCCTCTTCATCCAGGTCTTCGTCGCCGGATTCTTCTTCGTCAAGGTCATCCGCGCCCAGATCCACTTTCGGAAGGTTCATTCCCAGGTCGATCTCATCATCATCGCCGCCGATATCGTCCAGATCGTCGTCCCCAGCCAGGCCCTCATCGGCCTCCTCGTCGTCATCGAATGACGGTTCCTTGATCTTTTCGGCACCGCGTTTCACCCGTGGCCGCTTGATGCTCACTTGCGGCGGCGGAGCAGGCGGAGAGTGCGGCTCAAGGTACGCGCGCAGCTCCTCCGGTGTCGTCAACCGTCCGTCAATCAATTCCAGAAACAGCGCATGAACAACTTCGTTGTAGGTTGCCAGTTCCGGCGTAATGCGCATCTCCTGCATCAGCGCATGGGGAATTCCCTGCCGCGCCTCCGGCCACACTTCCAGGAACTGGTTGTAGCGTTGCTGCACGGTCGCGTTCTTGCTCGTGAAGCCCAGCCAGAGCACCGCTTCAGGGTCGTAGCTGGTAAACAACTTGTAACCTGCGGAAGGGGTGGCATTGTCCTTGGACAGCAATATCTTCTGGAAGCCCGCGGCGAGCGCATCCAGACTATTCCATTCCTCAACAAAACCCTCTCGCAACAATGTTCGTTTCAGCTCCAGCAGATCCTTTGAGGACAGCTTTGCCGTAAGCAATTGCATCTGCGCCGCCGACATATCGGCGTGGACGCCCTGGAGCAACAGTCCCACGGCAAGTTCATGCAGCGCCTTCAGCTTTTCCTCGTCCGCTTTGGCGGATGTCCAGGCCGGAAACAGGACCTTCATCCAGTCCTCGGCCTCCAGTGCGCGCAAAACGTTCAAGCCGTCTTCCTCGTGGCCAATCTGTTCCAGTTCCTTACTGCGCGCGTGGGAGGAGAGAAACTCGATCACGCCCTCGCTCTTGGCGTTTTCGTAGCGGCTCCGGGTCTTCATGTCCAGCTCCCATCCCAGCCGCGCGCGATAGCGTGTGGCCCGAATCATCAGGGACGGGTCTTCGATAAAGCCGTAATTCGACACCAGCCGGAGGGTACGGGCCTCGATATCCGCAGCCCCGTTCAGGGGGTCCATCAGCAACCCGAACGAGCCTTCATTCAATGAGATAGCCATGGCGTTTACGGTAAAATCGCGCCGCCGCAGGTCCTCTTGAATTGAGGCGGGATGATAGACCGGTTTTCCAGGCTTGGGATAGCTGACACTGTGAGTGCTGATCAGGTCGACGCGCACGGTGCCCGGAAAGCATAGGTAAAGGCTCTGCGAAGGCTCGTGTTCTCCCCAGATTTTGCCGCCGAGCTTCTCTATTGCTTTCTTTAACTTAAGCGCGTTGCCATGGACTGAAATCTCAAGGTCGCGGACGGCGTGGCCACTGGTCAAGTCGCGCACCGCATCGCCGGTTAGAAACAGGATGGTGCCGGCATCGCGGGCTACCTCCCGCAACTGGGTCAGAGCGTGCCGCTGATCGGACGACAGCCGGTTTTCCAAAAGGTAAATGTAGTCGGGCATCCGGGTTTCCTGCTTCCGCCGTCTCAAGTCGCTTCCAAGTGCCTGATGTTGTTACTGTTAAGGATAATGCTGGAAGAGATGGCAAACCAGTACATTAACACAACTCTGTCTGCTTGGCTATACTTTGTTGCACACCTTTCGCAGCCATTCCCATTCGCAGCCTCGCCCCGCCGCATGCGACAATCCAGAGCAATGGCCTCCGTTCGCAAGCCGGTGATCGTGCGCAAGTTCTCCAGGGACTGGTGTGCCGGTTACGCCGGCGCCACCTTCGGCCAGGATACTGCGGAACTGGAGATCCTCGACCTAAACGGCAAGGTGCTGCGCATCGGCTGGGAGCAGGTAAAGTGGGTCTGCTATGTCCGCGATTTCCCTGCGTCTTCACAAGGCAGCGACCAAGCTAATCCGGAGCGGCTCCTCCACAAGCGTTTCTCCATCCGCCCACGGACCGCCGGACTTTGGCTGCGCATGACGCTGACCGATGGCGAAGAACTGGAGGGCCTGGCAGCCAATGACCGGTCGCTGGTAGAGGGTGCCGGCCTGCTGCTCACCCCGCCCGACACGCGCTCCAACACGCAGCGCATCTATGTGCCCAGACAGGCCATTCAATCGTTGCAAGTCGTTAGCCTGATTGGCGCCGCCGCCCGCCGTCGCGCCGATGTCGCAAGCCGCGAAAAAGAGCAGGAGCTCTTTCCCCAAGAACCGGAACCTGCCCCGGCGCCGGTCCCGGTCGAGATCCAGAAACCCTAATAGCCCGCACCCTGGGCCAGCGGCGTCATCATGCCTTTGTAATAGGCCGCGGTCAATCCCAGCACATGTTCATCGTTAAAGTGTTCCATCACCCAGGCGCGCGCCGCCTGCCCCATGCGCAGTCTTTGCTCCGGATCGCGCAGCAGCTTGACGACCGCCTCGCTGATGGCCTCCGGGTAGCCTGGCGGAATCAGCAATCCGGTCACCTCCGGCACCACCGAGTCGCGCGAGCCTGTCGATATGGTAGTGACCACCGGAATTCCGGTCGCTGCGGCTTCCAATACCACATTTGGAAACCCCTCCCGCCACGTAGGCAGAACCATCAAATCCATGGCCCGGTAAAAAGGCGCCGCGCTTTCTTGATAACCAGTGAGATGAATGTGCGGATGACTCTCAATCTTGACGCGTACATCCTTGCCCAGCAAGTCGTCCGAGGCGTCGAACCAGCCCACTAGCAGTAAATGAGCCTTCGGCTCCGCCTGCACAATTGCATCGAAGGCTTCCACAAGTTCCGGCACACCCTTGTCGCGCGTCAATCGGCCCACGAAACCAACCACCTTTGCATCCGGTGGCAAGCCGTAACGCACGCGCACATCGCTTTCGCCAGGCGAATATCGTTCTGTATCCACTCCGTGACTGCTGCCCTCTCCGAGCAGATGCAACTTATCCGCGGGCGCCACACCCAGCGCCAGCGCCTGGGCGCGCAGGCTTTCGCTATTGCACAACACCACGTGCGCACACCCCGCGGCCATCTTCTCAGCAGCCCACAAAACGCGGCGCTTAAACCCAGTCGCGGTCTCAAGCCTGAGCCCGCGCAACATGTAGATGCGCCGCGGCACACCGCAAAGCCGGGCGGCGATCGTGCCCAGCAACCCCGCCTTGGGGGTGCCGAACTCCGCCAGGTCCGGCCGCAGCCTGCGCAGAACTCGCCAAATTCGAAACAGCGAAATCAGGTCGGAGAGCGGCGCAATCTCCCGCTTCATCGGAATCGCGATCGACTCCACCTTCTCGTCCGCGGCTATGCGGTCAAACAGCGGGCCGTGACGGCAAACCAAAGTGACCCGGAAGCCAGCCTCCCGAAGAGCCTTCAACCGCCCTTTGAGCGCGTGACAGGTTTCGTGGCTGGTAACTCCCACCACTATGGAAGCCCGCTCCGCTGCACAAGCGGGCAGATCCCTGACAGGTTCACGTACCGCTGAAGCCGACATAGGCAACACCGTGCTCTCTTAGAATTCTCCAAACATTTCAAGGAGGCTCAGCCAAGGTACTGCCAGGCTCATGGAAAGCAGAGTGACTCATGACACCGCTATTCGATCCTTATAAGGCTTAGAATTATCCGTCCTTGAGAAAATCCTTATGGAAAAACGTCTCCTGGTGCTCTTGCTGATTCCCCACCTCGGCGGAGGAGGAGCAGAGCAGGTAACCGCGCTTCTGGCCCGCGGATTGTCTCGCGAAAAGTACGACCTGCACCTGGGATTGATTACCCGCTCCAGCGCCGCTGGGGTTGCTCTGCCTCCCTGGGTCACCGTCCATGCCCTGGGCGCTGCCAGAGTCCTCGCCGGAGCCCCGCGCCTGCTTCGCTTGGTGCGCAGCCTCAAGCCCGACGTGATCTTGTCGGGCATGGCGCATCTCAATTTCCTCGTTCTTCTCCTGCGCCCATTCTTCCCGCCGGCGACCTGCGTGCTGGTTCGGCAAAACGGCACCGTCTCCTCTGCACTGGCCAATGGAGGAGTGTCCCCCGCTACGCGCCTGCTCTACAAGCTGCTCTATCGCCACGCCGACCGCGTGATCTGCCAATCGCGTGCCATGGCCGCCGATCTGGCCGCCGAGCTTGAGTTCGACATGGAACGAATTGCGGTTCTGGCCAATCCCGTCGACCTGGATGGAATTCTCGACGGAATCCGGGCCGCTAAATCCGAACCCGATCCATGGACCGGACCCGGCCCCCATCTTCTCGCCGTGGGAAGACTCTCGCACGAAAAGGGATTCGACCTGCTGCTTCAAGCGCTGGCCGGCGTGCGCAACCAGTTCCCGAATGCCGATCTGCTCATCGCCGGCGTCGGCGCTGAAGAATCCGAGCTCAAGGCCCAGGCCAGCTCGCTCGGACTCGCGCACGCGGTGTGCTTTGCCGGGTATCTCCGCAATCCCTATGCCTGCTTTCCTGGCGCAACGCTCTTTGTGCTTTCATCCCGCCACGAGGGTATGCCCAATGCCCTTCTCGAGGCCGCTGCCGCGGGATTGCCCATCGTCGCAGTGCCGTCCTCGGGAGGTGTCGTCGATATGCTCACCGGCCGCCCCGGCGCCTGGCTCGCAAGCGATATCTCCGCTGCCGCTCTTGCCGATGCGCTGATCGCAGCTCTCCATGTTCTGCACCCTGGACAGCGAAAGCCCCCGGTCTCTGCATCTCCGTACTCTCGGTCAACTCAGTTACCAGCCCGCGAAGCATGAACCCTGCTGTCGCCTGCCTCTCGCCAACCCCGCGTAAGCGGGGGCCAACTCGCCGCCCTTGTTCCAAAACCCACACGAAAAATCGACCGCCCAATCCTTTCCACCTTTGCTGCGCAACAACTACGCTCTCCGGTGTCGCTTGCCTTCGCTCTCTTCCAGGCTCGCCTTCACCAGTTTCTTGATCAGCGCCGCAGGCAACGGCTTGTCGATTGGGATGTGAACGGCCCCTTTGGTCGTTGTGAATTCCTTGAGTTCATTCTTGAACTGCTCAATCACCGCGGCGGTAGGAAATAAACTGCAGTGATTCTTGAAGGCGGCGAACCACACCAGAACTCTTTTGTGTTTGAACGCCGGCATTCGGTAGCTGATAATCTCCGTCGCCTCCCGAGGCAGAGCGGCCCGGATCAACGTTCGCATCTTTGCCAGCACGCCGCGCGCAGGTTCCGCGACGCTGGAAAGATACTCATCGACAGTCTTCGGAGCGATGTTCATGCGCTTCTCAGGGGACGACTCGCCGGATTCCTTTTTTCTCATGCGGACAATGCTACAAGGCCCCACGCCCCAGGTCCATACCTGCGTCTTGAGCGCGTCAACCCGCGCCAATAGATGAATATTCGCCCCTCGTGCAAAGTGAAGAACAACTCTCAACGCTTCTGCTTTCTGGCTCTTATCCGAAGTTATCCACATTATGCTTTTTTCACATTATTTTTTACCCATTGACATTGATTTCGAATTGTCGTTTCCTGAAAGTACTGTTTCTCTTATTTATCTCCAGCTATAGACCTCAAATCCGGGGCTCTTCCTGTGTTGTTGCGAGAAGACGCGGCTCAGGCGAAATTTCGACAGACTTGCCTAATTAGAAACTCCTAAGGCATATTCTTCAGTCTGCATGGCACTTCCAATAATCTCGAGCGCGTTCTCTCCATGCGTTACCGATGCCGGATTCGGCCCGGAACGCGACAGCTTTCGCTGGAGGGACCCGTGCTCGACCGTTATGTGGATTTTCTGCTAGCTACCTTATTGCTTGCATTTTTTCTTCCTTTGCTCGTCTGGTACGCCATCGTTGCCACAGTGAGCTCGCGGCGACCCCACCACAGCCGATTCCAACTCTTCAAAATCAGCCTCCTCAAGCGGCAAATTGCCGGGGAGTTCAGCTTTGAGCGCGCCATCGGCGCTTACGAAGATTTGATTGACTCCACTTTTGCCCAGAGACCGCAATGAGCCACATCGCCCTTGTGATTCCCGGCCTCGATAAAATCGCCGGCGCGGAGCGCCAGGTTATGTCGCTGGCCAAAGGCATGCGCTGCCGCGGCTGGCGGGTCAGCGTCGTGGCGCTCTCCGGCGCAGGCGGCAACGCAGCCGCCGAACTAAAGGCCGCGGGCGTTGAGTTCCTGAGCCTGGAAATGCGCAAAGGTCTGGCCGATCCCCGCGGATGGATTCGTTTCAGCCGCTGGATCGAAAGGGAGAGGCCGCAGGTGGTGCACGCTCACCTGCCTCACGCGGCTTGGCTGGCCCGCTGGTCGCGGCTCGCCACTCCTGGCCACGGCTGGTCCGGTCTGGCCTGGCCCGGCCTGGCGTCTTCCTTCTATGCCGTGATTGACACGCTGCACAGTTCATCCACCGGCAAGCTCTTACGGCGTATCGGCTATCGCTTCAGCGATTGGCTTGCGGATGGCGTCACCGCCGTAAGTCAGTCCGTCGCCGACGCCCATATCGCCGCCGGAATGGTGGACCGGAACAAGCTCACCGTGTTTTGGAACGGGGTCGACGTCGAAGAGTTTCGCCCCGATGCACAGGCCCGCGAAACCGTGCGCCGCGAGCTAGGTCTCAACGGCGATTTTCTGTGGCTGGCCGCCGGCCGCCTTGAAACCGTGAAGGATTATCCGACCCTCCTGCACGCCTTCGCGCGTGTCCCTGAGCCGGCCCGCCTGCTCATCGCCGGCGATGGAACTCTACAGAGCGAGTTGTGCCGGCTCTCCGCGCGTCTCGGCCTGGAACGCAGGGTTCGCTTTCTCGGCTTCCAATCCGATGTGAAGCCGTGGATGCAGGCCGCGGATGGCTTCGTTCTCACCTCTCGATGGGAAGGGCTTCCAGTGGGTCTGCTCGAGGCCGGGGCCTGCGCCCTGCCCTCCATTGCCACCGATGTCCCCGGCTCCCGCGAAGTCATCGTGAGCGGCCGCACCGGCCGTCTCACCCCCTGCGGCGCGCCGAACGCCCTCGCCGGGGAGATGATCGCCATGGCCCAGTCTTCGCCGCAGGAGCGCCGCGCCATGGGCAACCTGGCGCGCCTGCATATTACCGAACGCTTCAGCCTGGACGCCATGCTGGACCGCTGGGAGAACCTCTATCGAAGCCTTCTCGCGTACAGCTATCTGACCAATCATGGGGTCAGGGATCCAGTTCCCGCGCAGCGCCCAATATGGATGCAAAACGATGCGATTGGGCGCCGAGCGCATCCAAGAACGCAATGAAATTCACGCGGCTCTCGTCTTGCGGAGCCTTCCCAAAAGCCGCTTCCTCATCGCCCTGGCTTGAACGCGGCCCAGCGTCAACGCTTCATACACCCGTTCAGCCGGGCTCAGTCTTGTGGCCCGCATTTCCGTCAGCACTCGCTCCACGGACGTAAACTGCGCGGCATGATCGCGCAAAAACTCGCGTAACCGATCGACAGATGAATCTTTAGCGGTGTTTGGATGCACGCAGATTGTCCAAAGACCATGCGGCTTTTCCACCGGCTCCCAAAGTTGCTGCGGAATCCATGTCAGGCCTCCGCGATGAAACGGGACGCGCGCAAAGCCGTCGGACAGCACATCGATTCCCTCCTCTCGGAGTGCGCGCAATGTATGCAAATCGAATCCATGGCGAGGCGCAACCCAGATGCGCGGATTAAGACCGTGCCCGCGAAGAATCGCCAGCCCGGCATGAATCCATAGCCGCTGCGTCTCCCCGGCGACGCCCGCGAACTCCGTCATTCCATGCAGCGGCACCAGGCTGCTTCCACGGCTCTGCGCAAGATGCCGGTAGCCATGCAATGCAATCGTCGCCCCCGCGGACTCCATCTCGCGCGTCCGCTCCCAGAACTCCGGATCCGGCGGCGAAAGCCGCAAATCCGGGTCGCGATTGTCAGGAACCACCGCGAGAATAGGCTGAATTTTGAACTCCTCGATCAGGCTCAGAAATCGCTGCCACCGCGGCCGCGAAGCGGTAGGGCAAAGATCGTCGCAGCGAAGAAGGTATTGAGCCGGTTTGGGAATCACGCGGCCGCCTCGGAGCGCGTGGCTTCAGCGAGCAGCCTGCTGCTCCAGTACCACAGAAAGATAAATGTGCTCACCGTCCACAACGAAGTGGCCAGCGCAATGCCGGCCACGCCGAACCAGCGCATCAGAACCAGATTCAGAACCACATCCAGGCCCAGATTGATCGTACCGCAGTAAAAGATAAGATCCGTGCGCCGCATGGCCACAATAAACCGGTAGAAGACCCGGCTGCAGGCAAAGAACGGAATCTGAATCGCGTACATCGCCAGCACTTTTGTCACCACAGCCGTATCCGCCTGTCCAAACGCCCCGTGCTGCAATGTCACTTGGATCAACAGGTGCGCGCCCGCGATCAGCAGCACCGCGATCGGCGCTGAGACCAGCGCAGTCAGCCGCGCCCATGTGCGCAGCGTATGCCGGCAGCGGGCCCAGTCCCGATGCGCGATCATGCGAGACAAGTACGGCACCACCGCCGTTGAAAACGCTCCCGCCAGCAACGTAAGCACCACGCTCACAAAGCGATTCGCGTACACCAGTGCCGAGACGCTCCCGGCCGGCAGCATGGCCGCCATCGCCTGGTCCACCAGCAACCCTCCTGAAGCCACAACCGCGCTCAGCAGCATCGGCCCGTACTGGTGCACCACCTCGCTTGCCGCGTCGGTCATCCCGTGCCAGCGCAGGCGGAAGCGGTATCCATGCGCGTCCATCATCCACGCCACGATCGCTGCATGAAGCGCCGAACCGGCCAGCATCGAATAGACCATCGCCCAGATGCCCAGCCGGCCGCCAAGCAGCAACGCGCCGAGAATGATCGCGACCGAAATCACCACCGGAGCCAGCGCCGGCAGCGCGAAGCGCTCGAACGTATTCAGAACAGCCGTGCAATTGGTCGCGATTCCCGTAATCAAAACCACCGGCAGCAGCGCATAAAAGATCCGGATCGCCAACTCCAGCTTGTTCGCGGGAAAGTGTGAAGCAATCAGCGGAAAGAACCCGCGCGCCGCCAAAGCCATCGCCGCCGAGGCTGCCGCCAGCAGCACGCACATCCACAACATTGAACTCGACAAGAGCTCCTGTGCCCGTTCCTGTCCTTCCTGTTCCCTCACCCGGATCAGCGTCGGCACCAGCGCCTGGTTCATCGACTCGGAGATCAGGTTGATCAGCAGGCTGGGAATCAGCGCCGCGGCCAGAAATGCATCCATCGCGTCGGAACGCCCGTAGACGCCGGCTACCGCGATCTCCTTGCCTGTGGCCATGATCTTGACCACAATCCCCACTGCCGCCACCGACGTCGCCGCGCGGAAGATGCGGCGATTGACACTGCTGCCTCTAAACAGCCCTGCGATTTGAGTGATGGTAGCCATGGGATCGAACGGACGAGATGAATCCGGACGCAATAGAGCCGCTCCTCTCAGAATCTGTCAAAAATTTGGCTCTTGGTGAAGGGTACGGGCTTTACTGGCTGCGGAAAAACTCGGCATTGACACCAATCTTCATGGCTTTGTAACAGGGCACGACTTCAGTCGGGCCGCAAATGTCGCAAAATGAACGTGGGCTTTAGCCCCTGCAAAACTGCAATTCGCGCCAAAATCAAATTCGGACCTTTTCCCGCAGCCTGTTTAGCCCCTGGGGGATGGATTTTTGAGATCTCCCACTGCCTTCGGAGCAGTTTTTCAACAGGTTCTCAGACACCCCGCTCCGGAATCACCCCCAGCCTGCCTTTCCTGACGGAAATAGGAAAACAAGCCGCAAGCCCAGCCGGCTCTTCCACGGCAAGCCGCCCCGCCACGGCAATCAGCGCGATCAGCAGCCACGTCGTCCGGCTTTCCTCCACTGTGGAGACCATCGCGGCCAACACCCAAACAAGCAAAGTGGTCACCAACGCCAGCTTCAGCGGGCCTTGGGTTTTGAAGGCCGACCGCGCCGCCAGCGCCACAATGCCAACCGCCAGAAACAGCGCGAACAACCCTCCGCCAACCAGGATGGAAAGAACTGCATTGTGTGCCGTGTCGACAGAAGACAATCCCGCCGCGCTCACAAACGAGCCTGCTCCCGTTCCCAGCAGCGGCGCCCTGGTAAACGCATCCCATCCGGCGGACCAGATGTCAAGCCGCCGGTTCAAATCGCCGCTCCGGATTTGCTCCGGGATCGTCGCCAGGCGCGCAAGCGTCCCATGCGGCGCGATGAACCAGAGGCTGGCCGCAAGCGCCGGCAATGCAAATGCCCCGGCAAGCACGGCCTTCGCGTGGCCGCGAAATAACAGAATTCCGCAACCCGCCAGCGCCACCAGCGCAGCCAGAAATCCTCCCCGCGAAGCCGTAAGCATCACCGCAACCAGGCCCAGCGGCAAGTAGCCGATCGCCAGCAGCCGTGCAGGCCAGTGGGGCTCGCTGCTCAGCAGCAGCGCCGCCGGCGGAAAACCAAGATCCAGATACCGCGCCACGTCGTTGGGATCCTGCCCATAAGCAACAAAGCGGATTTGTCCCGCGGCAATCGCCGCCATCGAACCGAAATTTGCCAGCGTCAGCGCCGCAAGCACCCACGAACCGGCGACATAAGCGCGCAGCAGCCAGCGCAAATCCCGCGGGCTCTCCGCAAACTCCCACACCAGCCACACAATCATCGTTTCCTGGAAGTAGGCGCGCATTTTATCCAGCGTCGCCAGCGGCTCAATGGTCCAGAAATAGGAGCAGCACAACCACAGATAAAACGCCATCGTGACCCACTGCAGCGCGCCTGGCACGCGCACGCGTCCTGCCTGAAGAACCGCCGGAATCGCCACCAGCAGCAGCAGCAGCCCCGCCATGCGGGCAACATTGCCCAGCGGTTCGCCCAGGTCCAGCGAATACTCCCACGGAATCGCAAAGACGAAAAGCAGAAGCAGTACCCAGGAAGCTTTTCTCATCCCCTAATACCTCTGCGAATAAACCAGCCCGGAGTAAATCGAGATCCCAATCGCCGACTGAATAGCCGACTCCATGGTCTTGTTCAAGATTGTCTTGGCCGCTGAATCGGGGACAAAGAGAATGTCGCCGTCCTCCACCAAAATGTCCGGGTCCTGGCCGCGCAGCAGCCGCTTCAGGTTAAGCGCGGTAACCGTCCGCCCGCCCTTCTGCGCGCGGATCAGTAACCCCTTCCCGGTCGCCGCGTTTTGCGTCGGCCCCCAGGCCAGCGAGATCGCCTGCACCACCGTGAGCCCTTGTACCGGGTCCACCGGAAATCCGCCCGGCCGAATCACATCGCCAACCACATAAACCAATCCCGCCCGGCTCACCTGGACTGTATCGCCAGCGCTCAGCTCCGGGTTATGGTTGTTTTCCTTGTCCTTTCCATTCGGATCCAGCACCACAGCATGAGGCGTCTCCGGATCGCTCCGGTAGAAGACGTTCACCAACCGGCCCGCACTCGGCGTCAGCCCTGAAGCGGCAGAAATCAGGTCCAACAGCCGGTGATGAACAGAGTATGGATAGACTCCGGGTCTCGCCACCTCGCCCAGCACGCTCACATCCTGCCCCGCATACGTCGTCACCAGGATTGAAACCAGCGGATGGAGCAGCATTCCCTTGCTCACCAGCGCCGCTTCAATGGCGTGTGCCGCAGACTGCTCATCCAGGCCGCCTACCTGCACTTCGCCAATCATCGGCAGCGTCACCGTACCCGTGGCAGACACTCGCACCGCCGAACGAAACTCCGGCGTGTGGTACTCGCTGACCTCCAGCGAATCGCCGGGACCAATCGGAGCAGCCATGGGGGATGCGGACTGCGCCGCGCCCGGCTGCCCGGCCTTTATCGCTACCCCTGCGCCATTCCACACCGCCGGCGCTTCCTTTGGATTCGGTTGGCTCCTGGTCTCCTGCGAAGGGGTGATCCGGGCCACGCCCGTCGGCAACCCTGAAGTGCTCGGCGTTGGCGCTTGTCCGTTGGCCGCCGCCACGGCCAGAATCGCCGCCAGCATCCCCACCACCGCCCGGGCCTTAGGTTTACTCATCGCCTCGGATAACAGAGCGGCTCCCACGGCCACCCACAGTCCTGCAAAAAATGTAATCGCCATGTTTACCGGCAGGTCCGGCGTCACCGGGTTCACCGGCTGGCGAGCCACGTCCACCACCGAAATATTCGACTGGTGAATGCCCGCGGCCAGCCCCGCTTCCTGCATCTTCTCCTGCACCCGCATGTAGAGTTCGTGGCTGGAGTTAGCCTCCTGTCGCATCACCGCGTATTCGGTAGCCGCCTGGTTCTGTCTCATGCCTGCGCCGGTGGTCTCGTCCAGGCTCCTGCGCACCATCCGCTCGCGCGCGGACGCCGTTTGCCATGCGCTGTAAAATCGGTCCACCAGGCTCGCGTCTTCGGCCTTTTTCTGGCGGTCGAGATCCTGCAACTGGCGTCCAATCTCCACCACCCGCGGAAAGTTCGCCCCGTGTTCCGCGCTCAGTTGAGCCCGCTCCTGGTCCAGCTCGCTGCGCCGGCCCTGAATCTGCTGCAAGGGCGCGGTCGCAAAGCTGCCGGCCGCCTGCAGCCCCGGATCGGAAGCAATCGCCAGCTCCGGATCGCCCTTGGCGGCAGAACGATACTCCGCCTCCCGCAAAATGCGATCCGTGGTCGCGGCCACCAGTTGACTCCCCAGCTCATCTATCTCCAGCAGCGTCGAGTTATGCGCGCTCTCTCCCGCATCGCCGTTGGCCAGCGTCACCGGTGCGCTCAGGATGCCGTGATCCTTTTCGAAGGCCTTTAGCTGTTCTTCGTCCCGGTCCCCGCTCGCCTTCAGATCCTTGAGCTGGAGGCTAAGCCAGCCACTTGCCTGCGCCGTCGCTTCCAGTTGCGACTCGCTGTCCTGCCGGTTGTAGTCCGCAATCAGCGCATTCACCACCGCCGCCGACAAGGCTCCGTCCCTGGAGCGAAAACGAATCTCGATCAACAGCGTCCGGGGCAGAACCTGTACGCGCAGTTGCCTCCCGAATCTCTCCAACAGCCAAGCCTGCGCCGCGGGGTCGACACCGCCTCCGGCCTGAGCTGCATTGCGAAAGCCGGGAAACCGGCTGGGAAAGTCCCCCCGAAAACCCGGCGCGCCGTAAAGCTTCAGCTCGTTGATGACTCTCCACGCCAACTTTTCGCTGCGAAAGATATCCGCTATCGTCTCCAGCTCCGTGGGCGCGGAGAGCATGGAGGCCGAGGCGGAACTGTCCGCCGAATCCAGATTGAGCGAAGAGCCCGGCGCAGTTCGCATCTCCACCCTGGCGCTGGCCTCGTACTGGTTGGGAGTCGCCAGGCAGTACAAAAGGCACACCAGCAGCAATCCACCTTCGATAAGCAGAATCATCGCCCGCCGCCGCGCCACAATCTCCCAAAGTTCGCGCAGAGAGGCAGTGGAGCTAGGCCGACTGACCTCCACTATGGAAAGCTCGCAACGCTTGTAGGGCGAATGGCGACTGGAACTCGGAACTTCCGGCACGGACGTACACCTCAGACCCAAACACCCTCACGCTGGGGTGACCCTGTCTTTCATGTCGTAAGACCGCTACAGATCGCTACTGAGGAAATCCCGGATATTATCTCTGATTGGAAAAAACTAATCTGAGCACTACTGCACACAAAAAACGCATTCTGGAAAAGTCAGCCTGCTCCCGTCCCCCCTAAACAGCCACCTAGTGTCCTGAGTCGGAAGTTCGTTTCACAAAGCAAACGTCCCCGGAATCACCCGTGCATTTAGCATCGTGCCGTCGCACAAGTCCGCCAACTTGCCAACTTGCCATTTTCCGCGAAGCGGAAGCTAACCTGCTGTCCTTTTTTGAAGAATCCCCGCCAGACTTGGGACATGAACCTCAGTTTCACCACCCTAAGCCCCAGCCGTCCCTGTCCTATACCACTCGACGGTGCGCCGCAATCCCTCCCTAAAATCGACCTTGGGCTCATAGCCCAGCAACTTCCGCGCCACCCCGATGTCGGCCAGCGAGTCCCGGATATCCCCGGCTCGCGACGTGCTGTAACTCGGCTCCCCGGCGTAACCCGTCAGCTCGCGCAGAATTGCAAATGTCTGGTTCAAGGTTGCTCTGGAACCGGTGGCCAGATTCATCGTCCGCCCGGAAACCTTCTCCGCGGGCACCGCTGCGGCCAGCAGGTTGCCGTGGACCACGTTCTCTATATATGTAAAATCGCGGCTCTGCTCGCCGTCGCCGTGGATCGTTACCGGCTCGCCGGCCAGCATCCGCCGGCAAAAAATCGCCAGCACTCCCGAGTAATGCGACATCGGGTCCTGGTACGGCCCAAACACGTTGAAGTAGCGCAACACCACCGTCTCCAGTCCATAAACCCGCGTGAAGGAGCGCAGATAGTGCTCCCCTGCCAGCTTGGCCACCGCATACGGGCTGATGGGGTCGGGCAGCATTCCCTCGTGCTTGGGCAAGGTAGCCGCATCGCCGTAGGCGGCCGACGATCCCGCATAGATCACGCGGCGAACCCCAGTGGCCCGCGCCGCCACCAGCAGGTTCAGCGTCGCATCCACGCAGGCTACGTTGGTGGCCACCGGGTCCTCTACCGAACGCGGAACCGATGCCAGCGCCGCCTCGTGAAAGACAATTTCCACGCCCGCGCACGCCTCAGCGCAAACAGCCGCATCGGCCAGGTCGCCCTCAAGAAATTCCATCCCCTCAAGGCCAACCAGGTTTTCGCGTTTGCCGGTAATAAAGTTGTCCACGCCGCGAACAGTCTCGCCACGCGCCAGCAGCGCCGCGGCAATCGAGCGGCCGATAAAGCCGGCGGCCCCGGTAACTAGATACTTAGCCAAAGTTTCGCTCCCAAAATCTCACTTCAAGTGGTGTCCACCACGCAGATGGTCGTTTGTGTTTTGAAAGGGCACTACTTCAGTCGTGCCGGAAATAGCCGCAAAAAAGCTGGGCTTTAACCCCTGAGGGAAGGTTCCTGGCAATTCGATACCAACTTGGAGCCTTTTGAAAATGACCATATTTGCGGCGGCCTACACTTCCAGACTGGTACGCTTTCGGGACATCGAACCGCTCATGTTAACCGATCTGGTCCGATCTGATAAGGATAGTATCGCTCGCGGCGCCGGTTGCGCGGAGCCTCGCGCGATCATCCAGTACAATCGTCACCATGACGACTCCCAATGTGGGCACTCTGGCCGAACTCAAGCAAAAG
>PLOG01000008.1 GCA_003142935.1 Acidobacteriaceae bacterium | reverse complement strand
GAATCCCTCCCTCTCCGCCAGAAACCCTTCCCAGAGCATCCAAAGACATTCAATATAAAGACATAAAGCCTAGCAAATGCTAGGCTTTACGTCTTTCTGCGTCCAGATGCATCCAGGTGCAGCCGTGTTCTGACGGGTGTACTTTTGGGTGTATTATGTTCTTGAAGTGGGTGTACTTTTCCTAGACGAGGAGGAATGGGTATGGCCGGACTGACCGATACTGAGATCAAACGGGCCAAGGCGGCGGAAAAAGCCTACAGCATGGGCGATGGAGGCGGACTGTACCTCTGGGTCAAGCCAACCGGCGGGAAGTTGTGGCGCTGGTCCTATCGGTTTGACGGCAAGGAAAAGCTCATGTCCCTCGGCAAATATCCGGATGTACCTCTGGCGCTGGCCCGAGAACGCCACGCCGAGGCGCGGAAACTGCTGGCGACAGGCGTTGACCCGATGGCACAACGGAAGGCCGAAAAGACTGCGGAGAAAATCGCGGTCGAGAACACCTTCCAGAGCGTTACCACACAATGGCTGGAGCATTGGGAGGAGGGGAAGAGCCCGCGCCATGTGGACTCGGTCCGGCGGCGCATGGAGGCCGACATTCTCCCATGTTTGGGAGCGCGGCCCATTGCCGAGATCGAAGCGCCGGAATTGGTGGCGATGGCCAACGCGATTCAGGATCGCGGCGCGCGGGATATTGCCAAACGCGCTCTGGAGACGGTGGGGCAGGTTTTTCGCTACGGCATCGCCCACGGTTATGCAAAGCGTAACCCGGCCACCGAGATTCGCCCAAGCGACATTCTGAAATCCTCGCCGAAAACCAACTATGCCCGCATTGATGCCAAAGAGCTGCCGACCCTGCTCAGACGCATAGAGGTCTATCAGGGAAAGCAGGTCACACGGTTGGCAATGAAACTGATGTCCATGACCTTTGTGCGCACCACCGAATTGATCGAAGCAAAGTGGGGGGAATTTGACCTGGAGAATGCCCGCTGGGACATACCCGCCGAGCGGATGAAGATGCGCACTCCGCACATTGTGCCGCTGGCCAGGCAGTCTCTGGAGGTGCTGGAGATGTTGCGCGATTTCACTGGGAGCAATGAATGGCTTTTTCCCGGCGACCTCAATGCTGCCCAACCGATGAGCAACAACACCATTCTGGCAGCATTAAAGCGCATGGGCTACAAGGGGCGCATGACCGGCCACGGCTTCCGGGGTCTGGCGTCCACCATCCTGCATGAGCAGGGCTACGCGCATGACCATATCGAGTTGCAGCTTGCTCACGCTCCCCGGAATGCGGTGAGCGCGGCATACAACCATGCGCTCTATCTGGAGCCACGCGCCAAGATGATGCAGGACTGGGCGGATTTTCTGGAGCGCACCCAGAGAGGCGGCAAGGTGCTGCCGTTTAGCGGAACTGCGGCATAGCCAGTCAGTCAACTCATCCATCAGAGAATTCGGCCACTTTTTGCAATCTAATTCCAGATGAGTGCGCAAGCTGGAATCCATTTCCGGCATCATCTCGACGACGAACGATTCACGCCAGCTCTGTGGCCGCAGAGTTCCCGGCTGGCCTCTATCTGGCAGGCAATCCACTCCTCGACCTCTGCTTCAATCCAACCGACAGCCCTGGCACCCAGCGACACCGACCTTGGAAACTTTCCTTCGGTGACACGCTGATAGACAGTGCTTCGTGATAGGCCGGTGCGATCCAACACAATTGGCAGTCTTAGAATCTTTCTCGGCATCCCTTTACCTCATTGATTGAGTTGCATTTGAATTACGTGCGGATTTACCAAGCCCACAGAGCAAAGTGCCATCGAAACTATCTGCAAGCCAGCGCAGACAACTTTGATTCCCACGCGCTTTTTGTCTGGCTTTTCTCCAGGATGCGCCGCACGGTTATGTCCTTTTGTCTGAACCAACATCACAGCTTTTTCTTCCCAAACTCGTTCGAAGGTTGTTGCGTGGCAGGATCATCGTTGCAGCCCTTTCTTTCAGCGGCACATCCGGTTTCATTGCCAAGTGTCTGCAAGCTTACGAACCAGGGGGGGAAGGTTGTGTTCTCCGTTTACGAACCTCGATTGCCGATACCCCTTCCGCTTCCCCGTTCAGTTTCTTCATGTAGACCGACAATGCAGTCGCGGTGATTCTCAGGCCGTTTTCCTCAAAAAGACCGACCAGCATATTGAGCGTGTATCCTCTTTTTCGCAGCAAACACAGTTGAGGGAATACCGCCCGTACAATTCCGCCCATCCTGTACGAAGCAGGTTGCGGTGCAGGTTCATTCGCTTTTTCCTTCAAAAACGCACGAAACTCCTCGATATTGTGCGACGAGAGTACCTGCGCCCTACGACGAGTCTCATTCTCCATAAAACGAAATTTAACCATATCTACACTTCTTATGTCAAATATGTATTACTATGTTGAAGGAAATGAAAAAGCGGGTAATCGTGAAGGCAAGGTAGGCGCTGGATATACCGAAACTCCCTACGGTCGTTTTGGCATATCCACCGGCCCCAACCCAACCCGCTTCGCTACTCGGGTTCGGGCCTGCGCACCTTGCTCAGGGCTTCGCCCCGAGACCCCATTGGAGCATAGAAATGGTAAGACCAAAGCTGACAGAACATCGCCGAGGGTTGCTCATCAAACTCTTGTCCCAAGAGAAGGAAATTATTCGCCAACAGGCTCACCTCGCGGGCCTGACGGTCAGCGAATACATTCGTAAATGCGCTCTTAACCGGCCAATACGTTCCAGAGTAAGCCGGGAGGTCGCCGCAGAACTCAGCAAGCTCTTCGGACTGCAAAAGCATCTGCTCATGGAGATAAAAGGCCTGCCCTACGAAGAAGAACTTCGTCGTGAACTCAACTCGGTACTATCGGAGTTGCACACGGCACTTGCCACCTTCAACAAGAACACGGCGGAGTGAACATGATCGCCAAGGTGCAACCTGCCCGGCAACACTCCAGCAGCTTCAGGCGATTACACGCGTACCTGACAACCGAGCGTGACGCCGACACCGGCGAACCTCTCCTCAGAGGAGACGTGGTGTTGTCGGACAACATTGCCGGTTTGGACTCTGTAGCGATACAGATGGAGGGCATCGCATTTCTGAACCCGCGCTGTAAGGATGCGCTCTGTCATTATGAACTGTCCTGGCCGCCCTGTGAACGTCCGACCAGAGAGCAATGGACCGTCTGTGCTTTGCACACTCTCCGTGTACTCGGTTACCAAGACCATCAATATATGGTTGTCGCGCACAATGACAGAGCGCACTTCCACATCCACATCATGGTGAACAAGGTTCATCCGGAAACCTTCAGAGCGCATACACCTTATCGAAACTGGTTGACTCTCGATTCCGCAGCGCGCGTCCTCGAAGCGAAATATGGCTGGACACATACAACGGGTCCGACACGTTGGGATGAAGAATCGAAGCGGGCCGTGCGCACTTCAAGTTCCGAACGTAACGCGCTTAGAATCGCTCGGCAACAGCCGACAGGGGCAGCAGCAAAGTTTGAACATTACCACGATGAGGAATCTCTGCAATCCTTTGTCCGGAAGGAAGTGGCCCCGCGCGTACAGCAACTCCTCATCCGGCGTAATGTAACCTGGGACGATCTACATCTCCTTCTCTCCGAGGCTCATCTCCGGCTTGAAAAGGGGGAGTTGGGCGGATACACAGTCCTCGCCATCGACCACAACATCCGGGCGAAAGCCTCCGACGTATTCCGGCACAACTTTGCAGGAAAGATCAACCGTGAGGCGACAGAAGCCGCTCTTGGGCCGTGGACACCAGCCTCAACATCCCTTCAACAGACCGCACCACATCCGGCACCACAGAGCGGGCGTAATACCGCACAGAGGGATGAACGCAAGGCGCAACGACGGGCAGACCGATCTGCTCTGATGGATGAATATAACCGCTATCGCAACCGCCAAAGGGAAGTGTGCAAAGCCTTTACAACAGATGGCAGAGAAAGCAGGCAATATCTTCTTGAGGTCTTGCGCCAACAAAAGAGGGAGATTCGCGCGTCCGCTCTGACATGGCCGGAAAAGAAGGTCCTGCTCTCCCAGGCAACAGCTCAATCTGTCCTCGAAGTACGCGCCCTGAAGCTGGCCATTCAACAGAGGCGCCGAGAACAATTCCCCAAGGATCTCCGCTCATGGGTCGCGGACAGAGCCGACGAAGGAGACGCGCGAGCTGCCGCGCAGCTTCGGGGATGGCATTATGCGGATCTACGCAATCAGCGGCGCCTCAATGCGCGGCTGGAATCAAACGCGCTGCATATCGGTCCATCTCCCGACAATGACAGCAGCACCGACTGGGCCGGCTTCGAGCAACGGCAGCTTGCAGCCCAACAGAAGCAACAGATTCTTGCCAACCAGATCGCTGCGACACGTATTTGGACGATCAACCGGAAAACCGGCGACGTGTCATACATGCTGAACGGCAGGGTTTCCGTCATCGACCGCGGACGCCTTGTGACCGTACTCAACCAGGACGAGGCGGCAATTGTCTTCGGGTTGGAGATGGCCGTCCAGAAATACGGATCGCGGATCGCATGTACTGGAAGCGAAGAGTGGAAGCGGATGGTTACTATGTGTGCGATCAAGCATGGCATCTTCGCCCAATTTACGGACCCGGAGATGCAAGGCGCCCTCCACCAGGAACAACTCCTGGCGAATCCTCTCCAACTCCGAGCTGTGCGACTGCATTCCATCGAAACCAGGCTCAGAACTGAGGAGATCGAGGATCTAATCTTCACCGACGAAACAGATGCACGCCTGCTCCTCGCGAGTCTCCAGCCAGCCGCCCAGTCCCGACAACTTCTCGAAATCCTGAAAACATCGCAACAGCCAGAACCGAAGGCGAATGTCGACGGCAACCTAACAATTGCCCTTGTCAGGTCTTCCTCGGGACAACCGGCTTTCAGAGTATCGATTCACGAGGAGAAACGGCAAGAAATTATCGACCGGGTTGCTCAACTCCGGCAGGCTGCATATCTGGCATCGCGCAACAATTTCAGAACGTTCAGCAACGAACGTGGTGGCAGATAGCTCATAGCCTTGGAAATCCGCCATCGACTGCGAAGTGCGTGAGCAATGCGCTATGGTCCATTGGCGGGAAGCCGTCCACAATCATCGCGTGAATGCAGTCGCCGTCAGAACAATGTTCTGAAGACGAAACTATGCGAATGTGGATTGGGCTGGCGTCTGGAGTTTATGAACGGCCGCCAAGTAGGCCACCATCACGCGAAAAGTCTTGGACTTATTCACGCCGCCGAGAATCTCCCCGCCGACTCTCTCCAGCTCATCCACAATCTCGTAGGTCAACGCAAACACAAAAGAGGTGTCAATACTTCGAAATGGGATGTTCAGCCACTGGTTGTTGTAGAACGCAAGGAGTTGCGCCTGCGCGGCTTTGCTCTTGAAATTCATGATGATGTGCTCAGCGAGCGCATTCTTTTTCCGGATTTTCAGCACGGCAAAGAGTTGGCTGAAATGTGTTTTGGTGAATTTGGAATCCACCGTAAGCCGGACCTGAGTCCGCTTCTCTGCCGGAGAAACGACTCTGCGCTTCGCTCTGGTTGCGGTCTTCGTCTGAGGGGGCATGCCGTTATCCTCTCGTGATGTAGTATACATCAGAACTGTAGAAACAAGAAATTCTGTAACTAGCTGAAAGAACAGGATTTGCCTTGACTAAAATGCCGGAGGAAGCAGTGGGTTCATTGCATGGAGTAGGGGAAACCGCATGAAACACAATCAATCGAACCGTGGGGGAGAAAGAGAAAAGGAGGCGGGCGAGGGACTGGGCAGCGCGCTAAACTTGGCATGGCGCGAGAGCATTCTGCGCTCCAAGAAAAGAAACTCCTTGTTCACTTATCCCACAATCTGTTGAATTTGGCGCACATCGAATCATGAGGTAGTGACCGGTAATTTGCTTGAATCAATGGCTACTCCTCCCGAACACCGGGCGGACTCGTCTCCCGAAGCCGTTTCGTGTGCCAGATGTGTGCCTACCCCAATCGGCTTGTTTAGCGATTTCTATCGGGCAATGGCAGGACGGCCGCGGCGAAGCTCCCGACCGCCTTCCGTCTGAGTGGCCCGCCATTTTCTCGGCACACTTCCTGCACACTGGCAACGCACAACATCGCGAAACTCGCAATCATGCGGCCCGGGCTGGCTGATGCCGGATCAACATATCCTAGCTCGGACCGCTGGGTATCATCACTATAGGATCAAGCACTTACCCTTAAGAAAGCCCGCACGGAAGCACGCTAATCTGGTCATCTAAGACATTGATTTGACACATCACGCCACGCGCGACATGGCACAGTCTGCGGCACACCTGATAAGAGACTGACTACCTTTCGCGAACGGTTTTCACGCCTCCCGGTGAAAACATCAGGCGCAGAGCCGGTCGCGCGGTCAATGTTTATCTGCTAGCGCTCGGCAGCTACTGCGTGCAATATGACATTCCGACCGGCGCAGAGGTGATCCTGGTTTGGCAAGGTAGCGAGTAATAACATCCTTTATCATGCGCCGGAATCCGGGTAAGGATTCCAACGCCCCAAACACAAGCACCCACCACCCGCCGCGGAACGGCCTGAAACACCCGTGACGAAAGGGGTCTGAAAGCCCGCTCTGCAAAACCCAATTAGATCAATAGCCAGATCTGCCCAACCCGGCTGTGTCAGAAGGTGTGGGTTCAATCACAGTCGACGACGCCCGCTGAGGCTCGAGGCTGCCAGGAACAAGTTAGCTCTTCAATCGACCTCGGGACACAAGCCGACATTCCGACACATCAGTACCGATCCGCACTTCGGTGACTGCATTGGCGGTTTTGCGAAAGCTGACCTTCTCTTCCTGCAGACCAGGAGCTTACGATGCTTCTTCGCCCGGACCGTCTTGACGCAAACGCCAATCTTCCACCCGGTTACCGCACCCAGCCGACCAACGAAGATTGCTCCTAGCGAATCGGCGAGAGCTGCAGAGACTCGCCTCTGCTCACGAGTGAAGGCCGACCTTCTTGAGTGGTATGCTGTTTGGGACTCATCAGAGCCCTTCCAGCCGTTCCCCGGCGGAGGTCTTAAGTGGTAAACAATAAGACTGTTCGCATCCTCACGTTTGAGGATCGCCCAATCGACGAGGGTCATCGGTTCGCGCTACGAACGGCAAACGCACCGGAGTGGAGAATGAGACTGAGGAGACTGCTCTCGATCTTCGCCACCCTCTCCACATTGGCTCAGCCTCCGCTGGCGCTCAATCCCGGAAGCCGTATTTCGCAGTACGGACATACGGTCTGGCGTGTTCAGGACGGAGCACTAAGCGGAAGTCCGACTGCCTTCGCACAGACGTCGGATGGATACATCTGGATTGGGACGCAGAGCGGATTGTATCGATTCGATGGGCTGAATTTTCTGGCTTGGAGTCCGCCAGATGGTCAACGATATCCGTCCGGCATCGCCAGTATTAGTTTCCTCTATGCTGCCAAGGATGGAAGTCTCTGGATCGGCGCGGCGGCGGGACTCGCGCACTGGGCAAATGAGAAGTTCACCAGCATATCCGCCCCCAATGCGAAAGTGGATGCGATCACCGGAGACCGTGACGGCAAGATATGGATTACACGGTCGCACATGCGTACCTTTACAGGACCGATCTGCAGAGTTTTGGCTGATAGCGAGCAGTGCTACGGCGAATCCGCCGGGATTCAGACTGCATCCGCAGGCTCAATCGCAACTGACCTGCAAGGGCGATTTTGGATTGGCGCAAACGGCACGCTGATTGAGTGGCAGGGGAAGCTCATCGGAGAGTATCTGCTGCCCGGCGCAAGTGTATCCGATGCCAGCCGAGTGATTGAGGGCGTTGCAGTTGATGCTCAGGGTACAGTCTGGGCAGGGGTGGACCAGACCGGCCCAGGCGATGGACTGCTGCGATTTTCGAATGGGCGATGGAGTTCTTACGCCGCGCCAAATTTCAACGGCGCGAAGGTCCCTGTTAGCACCCTCTTTATCGACCGAGATCATTGTTTATGGGTTGGAACCGTAAATCAAGGGATCTACCGTATCCATGGTCAGATTGTTGACCATTTTGGCCATGAAGATGGCTTGTCAGGTAACTCAATATACCGGATTTTCCAGGATCGCGAGGGTGGCATCTGGGTTGCAACTGGCGAGGGGGTCGATCATTTTCGCGATTTGCCGATTGTGACTTATTCGAGCGTTGAGGGACTCAGCACGGAGACTATCAATGCGATTCTGGATCGCCGTGATGGCTCGGTGGCTGTTTTGACTACCGTGTCCATGGATTCGATCCATGGCTCGTCAATTACCCCTCAAAAGATGCCCCCCGGGGTAGGCCGTAATTCTACTGTGATATTCGAAGATCACAGCGGAAACTTGTGGTTCGGCATGGGAGATGGCGGTTTAGGGGTGGAGGTAAATGGCCGATTACACGTTGTTTTCAAGGGGGATCGAGTAGACGTCGTCGATTCCATTGCAGAGGATCCTGATCGTGCCGTCTGGGCCGAAATCGTCGGGCCTCATCCACGATTAGTCCAGACTGAAAACTTTGAGGTTCGCCAAGAATTCAAGCCTCCCCAGATTCCTGCGGCTTTTTTCGTGATTGCAAATCCGCATGGAGGCGTCTGGGTGAGTCTGCTTGACGGCAGACTAATGCATTTTCAGACCGGCGAGTGGCAAGAGCTATCGATGGGAGCACTCATTCGAAAGTATTCGCGGGTCGGAGGCATCTTCAACATGTCGTTCGATTCAGACGGCACTCTGTGGGGAGCTGCGAACTTCGGTGTCGTCGGGTATAGGAACGGAGACTTACAGTTTCTCAATGAGCGCAATGGCCTGCCGTGCCCGTCCACCTACGCTACCGTCTCAGATCTTCATAACGATCTTTGGATACTGGCGCAGTGTGGTCTGGTGCGAATCGAGAAGTCAGAGTTGGAACGGTGGTGGGCAAATCCCGAAAGCCGGATTCAGATGTCGACCTTCGTGGCTACGGATGGCTTCAGGGCCGGAATTCCTTATTCTCATCCGGGAGCGGTTCGCACGCCAGATGGAAAGCTATGGTTTCAAAACCGAAGTGTAGTGTTGATGATCGATCCCGACCATCTTCCGGAGAATACGGTAATACCACCGGTGCACGTTGAGCAGGTGATCGCCGATCGCAAGGTTTATGACGTTCAAAGCGATCTACACCTGCCGCCCAAAACCCGCGAACTGGAGTTCGACTATACCGGCCTGAGCTTTGTAGCGCCGTCCAAAGTTCTCTTCCGCTACATGCTCGAGGGATACGACACGCAATGGCAAGATCCGGGAACCAGGCGGACAGCCTTCTATAACGACCTGAAACCAGGAATATATAGGTTTCACGTCATTGCCTCGAACAACAGCAGACTTTGGAACAAGGAAGGCGCATCGCAGCAATTCAGCATCGCCCCGGCCTACTATCAGACAAACTTGTTTCGCGCGATGTGCGGTGCAATACTTCTGGCGTTGTTATGGGGCTTTTACCTCCTGCGGCTTCGTCAGATGCAGCAGGAATTCAACATCGCCCTTGAAGCTCGCGTGAATGAAAGAACACGCATTGCACGCGAACTCCACGACACGCTCCTGCAGAGCCTGCAAGGGCTCATGTTTCAATTTCAAGCGACGCGCAACATGTTGCCTCGCAGGCCTGCAGACGCCATGCGGACGCTCGATGAGGCAATTTCAGAGACCGAAGAGGCGATCGCCGAGAGCCGCGATGCCATTCAGGATCTGAGATCGCAGCCGGTTTCCGAGGGAGATTTGGCTACCTTGCTTGAGGCGACCGCTGAAGAGTTGGCGGCGGTTCCGGACCCAAATCAAGAATCGCCAGGTTTCCGTGTAATCGTGGAAGGAGAACCACAGAAGCTGACCCAGGAACTGCAGGACGAGGTGTACAGGATTGCACGCGAGGTGCTGCGAAATGCATTTCAGCATGCTGGCGCCGGCCAAATCGAAGCGGAGATACGATTCGACAAAAACCAACTTCGATTGCGCATACGCGATGATGGCAAAGGCATCGACCCTGAAGTCCTCGAAGAAAGCCGACGCCCCGGGCACTGGGGCCTGCCGGGAGTGCGTGAACGTGCGCAGCGAATTGGTTCGCAATTGAGTTTTTGGAGCCAGGCCGGAGCAGGAACGGAGGTCGAACTGACGATTCCGGCGGCCATCGCCTACGAGGCCTCAACAAATGGTCATCGATTCAACGTCTTTCGCAAGGAGCGCAAACTGTGAATAGCCAGCCTGGCCTGATCCGAATCCTTACCGTGGATGACCATCCGATTCTTCGCAAGGGAATCGCAGCTATGGTCAATGCGGAAGCTGACATGAAGTTGGTTGCGGAGGCATCGGGCGGCCAGGAGGCGATCGAGTTATACCGCTTACACCGTCCGGATGTAGCTCTGATGGACCTTCAGATGCCTGAGATGAATGGCGCTGAAGCAATTAGCGAGATTCAGAGAGAATTCAATGATGCCCGCATCATTGTGCTCACGACGTATAGCGGGGATGCACAGATACTAAAGGCGCTCAAGGCGGGCGCGCGTGCTTACATACTGAAAGGCCATGTACATCGCGAGCTTTTGGAGACGATACGCGCGGTCCATGCCGGACAGAAGCGAATCCCACCCGACATCGCCGCGCAGCTGGCCGAACACGCGACGGACGATGCATTGAGCTCGCGCGAAATCGATGTGTTGCGGCTGATTGCTGCCGGAAACTCCAACAAGTTAATTGCCGATCAGCTTTCAATCGGCGAAGCGACCGTCAAGAGCCACGTTGCAAACATTCTTTCGAAGCTCAGCGCCAACGACCGTGCCCATGCCGTCACGATTGGGCTCAAGCGTGGGATGATCGAACTATAGCCCCCCAAAAGAAGGATCGTCCGGTCCTCATTTCAGCGGTTTTAATTTGCGCTGTAATGACCTAACCTGCGCGTGGAATGCTGGGGGAGAACTCTCTGCAACGGCTATTTTCTACCTTCGCCAATGGATTGCCCGGCCTGGGCCTGATGCTCCAGCGCTTAGTGACCGCCGGAATCCTTGTATCAGGCGCTGTCGCGCACCTTGGTGCAACGCAGCAGGTCGGATCAGTCGGTCCACAATTTCTAGATGCCGGCATGGGGATACTGATCCTTGTCGGGCTATGGACCCCGGTGGTTGGCACCGCCGTGGCGTGCCGCGAGCTGTGGATCGCACTCCCAGGCACTGGGGATCCATGGACACCGCTTATTCTGGCAACCCTCGGAGCCACCTTAGCGATGATCGGCCCCGGTGCCTGGTCCATCGATGCCCGCCTCTTTGGCAGAAGACAAATTAAACGCCTTCGCTGAATCTTCAGGATCCGCCATTTGGCGGAGCGATCAACCTGCCGAAAGACTGATTTCAAAAGTCGACCATTTGCGGTTTCCTGCAAATGTCGGGTTAGGTCACAATCAGCTTCGAGATCGCAAGTTGATCGATGCTGGGCAAGCTTCAGAGCGTTTAACCAAATTCACACCAGGAGGTTTGATCATGTTGCATCCCACAACATTGAACTCTAGTCTTCAACGAGCTCTTTGGCGGATATTGCCCGTCATCGCGCTCATGTTTTCCGGCATGGCTGTTGCCCACGCCGCGACGGCAAGCACACAAACTGTGAAGAACGTTGTGCTCGTTCACGGTGGATTCGTCGATGGCTCCGGATGGCAGAGCGTCTACAAGATTCTCACCAACAAGGGCTACAACGTCACGGTTGTCCAAAACCCCACAATCACTCTTGAAGGTGATGTTGCGGTAACGAAGAGAGCGATTGACGCAATGAATGGCCCCGTCATTCTCGTTGGTCATTCGTATGGCGGGGCGGTCATCAGTCAAGCCGGAACTGACCCGAACGTTGTCGGACTTGTTTATATCACCGCATTTGCACTGGACAACGGCGAATCTGTCGGTTCTCTGGTCAAGAACCCTGCGCCGGGCTCGACACCCCCTCCGATTCTGCCGCCCCAGGCTGGCTTCTTGCTTCTAGATCGCGAAAAGCTTCCAGCAGCATTTGCCGGGGACGTAAAGCCCGAGACCGCAGCTTTCATGGCGGCTTCACAGGTGCCGTGGGGACTGGAAGCATTGAGTGGCACGGTCACGGACGCTGCCTGGAAGACGAAGCCAAGCTGGTATCTCGTCACCACCGAAGATCGGATGATTCCACCCGACGCCCAGCGTTTCATGTCAAAACGAGCTGGTTCAAAAGTCGTTGAGGTCAAGGCAAGCCATTCCGTCTTCCTTTCGCACCCCGAGTCGGTTGCTTCCATCATTGAGCAGGCGGCGGCCGGGAGCCATGCATCGATGTAGTGATTGCGTGAGGTTTTGCTGGAGCCTCGCACTTCAGAGGCTACATTGCTCCGATGAACGGGCTTGGCTCCAGCTTTTTTGATCCGCACCTTGCGAACGCTCCTGCACTGAGGCCATCCGGCTTGCAACTCGCAAAGCTGTGCCAACATTTCCCCAAATCAAGGAGGCATCATGTCTAACTCAAAATCAATTGTTCTCGTGCACGGCGGCTTCGTCGACGGCTCCGGCTGGGAGCCCGTCTACAGCATCCTTAAGAAGGACGGCTTCGATGTCATCGTCGTTCAAAACCCCACCATTACACTCGCGGATGACGTTGCCGTGGCAAAGCGCGCAATCGCAACAGCCAAGAAGGAAGTCATTCTTGTTGGCCACTCTTACGGCGGCGCGGTAATCTCAGAGGCCGGTAACGACCCCAAGGTTGTCGGCCTGGTCTACATCACCGCCTTCGCTCTGGATAAGGGTGAGTCGGTCGCGTCCTTGCTCGCCAATCCAGCGCCCGACGCTCCTGTGCCGCCGATTCTGCCACCGGTCGATGGTTTCTCGTTGCTGGACCAAGAGAAGTTCCCCTCTTCTTTTGCTGCTGATGTCAAGCCAAGTCTGGCCTCGTTCATGGCTGATTCGCAGGTTCCATGGGGCCTTGCAGCGTTAGAGGGTGCTGTCAGCCAGCCCGCGTGGCGCTCCAAGCCAAGTTGGTACCTAGTCACGAAGGATGACAAAATGATCCCTCCGCCAGCCCAACGCGCAATGGCAGAGAGGGCCGGCGCGGAGGTAACGGAAACTCTGGGCAGCCATTCGATCTTTCTCTCCAATCCTGAAGCTGTCGCGTCCGTGATCAAGAAGGCAGCTGTAGGAGCTCCCGCTCTCGCACGCTGACTCACTCTTCGATCGAGTGCGTCCGTTCATTCCGACGTCAACAAACGAACGTGGCGCACCCCTTCGAAGAATCCAAGCCGATATGTGGAGACTCCGGCTACACCAGCCTGCCCAGTCCCTGGCGTTGGCCCGCTCTTCGTGCCGGCTCACGTGGGCAGCATGGAGGTCCCGACCGGCGCGAAACTCACAGATGTCACCTCTATCGGAGTAGACCATAGAAACCGGTTCATTGGTCACCAATTTGGATGCAGAGAGTTCGGGTGCGCTTGCCTTATTTGCTCACGAGGCTGAACGGGCGCTCTCTGCACTTTTCCATTCAGTAAGAGACTCTTACGGAGAGAACGCCGCATTCTGTGTTGCGAACGGGTGGCTCGATATCCTCGGAGTTTGCCTCGCCAGCTGTGGAAGCGAGTTCCCCAAAGTCCGGGATATTACCGTACAGTCCGTTACACGCTTCCTAGCTCCAGGCTCGAAAACCACGTCTTAATGCTACGCAACTCTCGCGCCGGACATCTCCAAGCAGTTAGCGTAATTCCAACAGTTGCCGCGATTGATGCGGCAAAAGGGAAGAACTGTGAATACATACCGCCCCACAGAAATGGTACGCACAGCAGAGGCGAGCGATTCAACGGCCAGAAGCGAGGCTCATGCCGCAATCTGTGCTGAGCTTAAACATCTTCTCGCTGATGTCTTTGCAATTTACTTGAAGACGAAGAATTTCCATTGGCACATGCGCGGTCCCCATTTTCGCGACTACCACCTCCTGCTGGATGAGCATGCTGACCAAATATTCGCGATGACGGACGCCCTCGCAGAACGCGCCCGCAAACTGCAGGGGGACACTCTGCGCTCCATCAGTGACATCGCACGGCAGCAGCGCATCAGAGATAACGACGAGAAGGACGTCGCCCCAGAGGCCATGCTCCAGGAGTTGCTCGCAGTCAACAAATTACTAGCCGAAAGTCTGAGATCCACCCACAGCCTCTGCGAACAGCATTCCGACTTCGCCACCACCAGTCTGATCGAAAACTGGATCGACGAAACTGAGCGCCGCTGCTGGTTTCTGAAACAGACTTTCTCATGACCGTTCCATCGAATGAGTGCTATCGACCGGAGGCAGCAAGCTGCAATGAGCCAAGAGCCTCCTCCGACGACGCTGCATGCGCCCGATTGCAACTCATCCAACACTGAAACAGTCTGCGATCCAGCCTTGAATACGCTCTGCTGTCGACCTTCCTTCGAATATCATCACTCGTCGCGCACCATGACCACATGTAGGAGGCGCGGTCCGTGAACGCCTTTGATGCGCGTCATTTCAATGTCTGCTGTGGCGCTGGGCCCAGATATATACGTGGCGAGCCCTGGTGCCTGCTCACAGCGGGCGAAGTACTCAGGCAACGTCTCCACGACCTGGCGGGCGCGCAGGACGCAAAGGTGCCAGTCTGGCAGTAACGTCAGCACCCGACGTGCTTCAGCGGCGGAGTGATGGAGCACGATTGTGCCCGAATCGGCAACCCCGCAAAAGGCCGCAGTGACAACACCCTCGGCCTGCTCAATCTCAGAAGCGATCAAATCACGGTCGATCTTCCATTCGAAACCGGGAGTCAGCCATGCGGCGGACAAACCCGCAGGCACAACAAAGGTATGCTTCCCACTCGACGCGAGTTGCGCGGCGATCGCGGCCTGGACTTGCTCTGGCCCGCACTCAATCACCTCGGCGCCGTATTCACGGAGCCGTTCGATCATTAAGGCAATGCGGGCTTCCCCGCTGAGCCCGCCGCTGCGAACATACCCGCGCGGCAAGGCTGCATAGGCGTCCTCGAGTTCGCCGGCCCCTTTGGTGACAGAGTGAGTGGCAGCACGAACGCGTTCTAGAATCATTTGCCGCGACCGTGGCCGAGGTTGGACATGCACGTTCATTTCGTCTCCCTTTTGCGAGCCGCCCACCAGCCGTGAAATGTCTGACTCGGCAGCCCGCGCAGATCCCGAGTCTGTGTCCATTTGCCGCCAATGCTGGGCAGCGAGTGAATCCATCCATCCTTGCGCCTGAGAAACCTCAGCCCCACGCGCCCGAAGAACTGCGCCGTATGGAAGAGCCACGCCCTTGAGAAGATCAGGCTGGCAATCCTTAACCCCAGGTACATCGGGTCAAAGAGCCGGCCAGCCTGGTCGCGCCCCTGGTTCACGACCCGCGATCGCAGTTCCAGCAGCACCTCGGGAATATTGATCTTTACCGGGCAAACCTCGTAGCAGGCTCCGCACAGTGACGATGCATAAGGCAGCGACCGCGCATGATGCAGCTCCATCAACTGCGGAGTAAGAATCGCCCCAATCGGCCCCGGATACACCGAACCGTACGCATGCCCACCCGTCTGCCTGTACACCGGACAGGCGTTCATGCAGGCCGCGCAGCGGATGCAACGCAGAGTCTGCCGCTCAGTCTTCTTCGCCAGGATCGACGAGCGTCCGTTATCCAGCAGAACGACATGGAACTTTTGCGGACCATCGCCAGGCTTCACACCTGTCCATACCGACGTGTATGGATTCATCCGTTCGCCGGTTGCCGAGCGCGCCAGCACCTGCAGCATCACTTCCAGATCCTGGAATCGCGGCAGCACCTTCTCAATGCCGGCCAGCGTAATCATCGTCCGCGGCAGGGTCAGGCACATGCGCCCATTGCCCTCGGACTCCACGACTACCACCGAGCCCGTCTCCGCCACAAGGAAGTTGGCGCCACTGATTGCCGTCGGAATATCCAAAAACTTGCGGCGCAGATAAGTACGGACAGCGTTGGTCAGCTCCTTCGGATCATCCGACAGATCTTTCAAACCCATCGTCCGCGAGAAGATCTCGCGCACCTGGCTGCGATTCACATGAAGCGCCGGCACCACAATATGCGAAGGCTCATCCTCGCCCAACTGCAGAATGATCTCCGCAAGGTCCGTCTCATAAGTCCGCACTCCAGCAGACTCAAGAAACGGATTAAGCTGAATCTCTGCCGAAGTCATCGTCTTGATCTTGATGACTTCTGAAGCATTCTCCTCGCGCAGCAACTTCACAATAATCTGCCGCGCCTCAGCCGCATCGGCTGCCCAATGGACCACTCCGCCGGCAGCCGTGCAGCGCTCTTCAAACTGTTCGAGGTAGAATCCAAGATTCTCGAGAGCATGCGCGCGAATCGCGGCTCCCGCCGTGCGCAACTCCTGCCAGTCTGTCTTCTCGGCTACAAGCTTTCCGCGCTTGGCCTGGATCACGTCGATCGCATGCGCCACATTCTTGCGCAGTTGTGGGTTGCGCAAAACCGGTAAAACTGCGGAAGGAAAAGCCGGCGCCTTTGTCGGGTCCAGTATTGGATGGTAGCTGCCGTGACTCATGCCGGCACCTCCATCGGCGACGCTTCCGTACTCGCCAATATTTCGGCCAGATGGATCGTCTTCATCCCCGCGTACTGCCGGTGCATAGCGCCGCCCAGGTGCATCAGGCAACTATTATCGAGAGCCGTGCAGTACTCAGCGCCGGTTCCAACAATATCCTGCAACTTCACCGCCAGCATCGCCGACGAAACCTCGGCGTTCTTCACCGAGAATGTGCCGCCAAATCCGCAGCACCGATCTAGATTCGGAAGCGCCACCTGCTCCATGCCGCGCACCTTATTCATTAGCCTCCACGGCCGGTCCCCTAGATGGAGAGCACGCAGACCGTGGCAGCTTGCGTGGTATGTCACTTTATGCGGAAAGTAAGCGCCGACGTCTTCCACTTTCAGCTTATCCACCAGAAACTCGCTCAGTTCGTATACGCGCGGCAACAGCGCCGTGAACTGCTTGCGAAGTTCCTCATTGCCCAACTCCTCAAGCAGCCCAGGATACTGATCACGGAACATCGCCACACACGATGAAGAAGGAATAACCACGGTATCTGTGTCCTGATACATCTGGACAAGCCGCTTGGCTTGGGAGAAAGCTTCTGCTCGAAATCCCGTGTTGGCATGCATCTGGCCGCAACAGGTCTGCTTCGGATGAAAATCGAGTTCGACTCCGAGTCTTTCCAATAGTTTGACCACCGCGCGGCCTGTCTCAGGAAAGAGCGTGTCGTTATAGCAGGTAATGAAAAGTGAAGCGCGCATAACTGAAATCTGGCCCCATTCCCCGATCCAGCATGTGCTGGAGCGGCTCGATCCTTTGCATTTATTAGTTTTGGTATTTGAACGGACGCAGATGTGCTCCCCAAAAGGCGTAGAGAGCAACAAACATGTAGCCGATCAATGGGACCGAATAGGCATTGGCTATACTCCCGCTTCTTTGGGAGATCAGTCCCATGATCGGAGTGAGTATCGCTCCGCCGATGATCGCCATGATGATAAGAGATGCGGCAATCTTAGTGTTTCCTCTAAGGCCCTCAATGCCAAGTGCAAAGATTGTTGGATACATGATCGACATGAAGAAGCTTGAAAGGAAGATCGTCCACAATCCCGTCCAGCCGGGCGCCATAACTCCTATCGTTAGAAGAACAACGTTGATCACACTATAAAGTCCCATCAACTTAGAGGCGCTGACCTTACCCATGAGGGCTGACGAGATGAAGCGTCCAATGCCAAACACAAAGAGAGTCCCCGTGAGAAAGTATCCGGCAACTTTTTCAGGGCTATGCGTATACTCCTGCACATACTGGATGAAATAGCTCCAGGTGCCGACTTGCGCCCCGACATACATGAATTGCGCGCAAATAGCAGTGAGGAAGTGAGGGTGGTGCAGGAGATTACTGAAACTGCTGTTTCCGCTGAAGCCGTCGATGCTTTCAGTTGCGACTGCAGGAAAGCGGCAGCGCCATATCAGGAATGCCAGGAAGAAGGCGAGGCCGCCAATCAGGAGGTAGGGATTCACTACCCGCAGAGTCTCGTTACGAAGATATTGGCTGTAAGTCTGCGCAGCCTTCATGGAGGCAATTTGCCGCGAAGTCAACTCGACTCCGGAAAAGATAAACAAAGTGCCAGCCAGCACGCCCGCAATCGCGCCGATCGGGTTGAATGCCTGGGAGAAATTCAATCTTCTAGCAGCGCTCTCCGGCTCGCCGAGTTGCGCTATAAACGGATTAGAAGCAGTCTCAAGGAAGGACAAACCACTGGCAATCACAAACAGTGCCAGCAAAAAGCACCAGTATTGGCCAACGACGGCCGCCGGCCAGAAAAGGATCGTTCCTGTTCCCAACAGGCAAAGCCCCGCGATCATTCCGGATTTGTAGCCGAAGCGGCGCATCAGCAAAGCAGCCGGCGTTGCCAATACGAAGTAACCACAATAAAACGCAGACTGAATCAATCCCGCCTGGAAGCGGGTAAGTTGAAACGACTTCATGAACTGCCGGATTAGAACGTCGTTCAGATTGTTGGGCAAGCCCCAAAGAAAGAACAGCGCTGTTACCAGCACAAAGGGCGCCATCGTACCCTTGGGAACTAAACGACTTGAATTCAGGTTTTCGTACTGTGCCTTACCTACGGTTTGAACCAGCATCAAACAAATCTCCAATAGCGTCTATCTATTCCCACTTCCAATCTTCGTCTCTTTCCAACTGATGTAACTTTGTGGCCTGAGCTGCCGAGGTGAAGTAGTAACCCTGCGCACTGCATCGATCGAAACTCGATGCTCCTCGGTGCAGTTTCCTTGCCTCTTCCGCTTGCCCTCACGCCTGGCTGGATACTTGCTCTGGCCTCCGGACTCGAGCAATGGCAGATTTGTACTTCTCAAATGCGGCTTGCCAGCCTTGGCCACTTACCGGAAGATATGTTTGAGATTGAATAGACTTCTTCAGTACTGCTTGCCCATCTGAAAGGCTGCTTATGTGGCCTGTGGCGACAGCCTGCACCATTGCATTGCCCAATGCGGCTGCTTCCACAGGGCCTGCGATCACTCGACGCCCAGAGGCGTCCGCCGTCATCTGACACAGGGACCGGTTCAGGCACCCCCCACCCACAATGCGAATCGTCGTAAGTCGACGGTCAGTGAGTTGTTCCAGGTCTTCAGCAACTTCCCGATAGGCAAAGCTCAGACTCTCAAAAACACAGCGCGCTATCTCTCCGACCGTTTCCGGAATCCGCTGCCTGCTCTGTGCGCAATAGTTCCCTATCGCGGTTGCCATATCCGCCGGCGATTGGAATTCACTTGCCGATGGATCGATGAAACTGCGGAATGGCGTAGCCTTGAATCCCGCTTCTTCCATTTCTGTCCATGAAATCTGCTTTCCGGCCGCCTCCCAGATCCGCACGCATTCCTGGAGAATCCACAAGCCGGTCATGTTCTTCAGCAACAGCACTCGCCCATCCGCCGAGCCCTCATTCGTAAAGCCGCCGCGGAAAGCCTCATAGGAGAGATTCGGCTCGTCAGCGGCCACGCCCATCAGGCTCCACGTTCCACTACTCAGGAAGGCGCTTCCCGCATCCAGTTCCGGGATCGCTGCCACCGCGCTCGCCGTGTCATGCGAGGCCACTGCGATGCACGGAAAATCGTGTGCCAACCCCAAATCGGATTGAACACTGGGCAGCAGTTTTCCGATTATCTTGCCCGGCATCACCACTTCAGGAAAGATGTGCGGGGGCAGTCCAAACTTCACCACAACTTCCTGTGACCAGCATTGCCCGCGCAGATTATAGAGTTGCGTCGTGGTCGCCTCAGTATACTCAGCTCTCTTTTCTCCGCTAAGAAGGAACTGGAACAGATCCGGAATCATCAAGAGAGTGTGCGCGTTCTGAAGCTGGCCATCCCGCTGGGCCACCATGCTTGCCAGTTGAAAGCTGGTGTTGATTTCCATTGTCTGGGCACCGGTGGCCCGAAACAGATCGTATCCACTGATTACGGATTTCAACATGTCTGGCATACCGCTGGTACGTGCATCCCGATAGTGGAACGGGTTCCCCAGCATGCGATCGCGGTCATCCAGCAGGCAATAGTCGACACCCCACGTATCAACACCGATTCCAACTGGAGTTCCATTCTGGAGAGATTTGTGTTTGAGCAGCCCGTTCTGAATTTCCGTCCAGATTCTTAGTACGTCCCAATGTAGATCTGAACCGAAGCGTACCCCAGCATTCGGAAACCGATGAATTTCATGGAGGTCAAACCGATCGCCATCCCACCGACAATCCATTAACCGGCCGCTTGACGCGCCCAGGTCCACAGCCAGAAAGCTCACGCTCGCGCTCATCCAAGCACTCCTTGAGCTATTTGTATCCTCGCCTCCCAACGAAGTTCATTCAACTGAGGCAGAGCCAGGCGAAGTGCGCGCAAGAGAAAAAGTGAGTCACAGTCTTTCCAGAAATCGTCCGTTAAGACTGCATAGACGTATTTCTCAAATTGCTCTTGGCGTGCCTCTCCACCCTTCTTCCGGAAGCGGACGAGGAGTGGCGCACTGAAGAGCGAGCCTTGCCACATTGGATTCGCGGAGTCATCTTCTGCTGACCACACCCAGGTTTTACTCCGGGCCCCTGTCTTCATCTGGCTCGAATTGAATGCTGTCCGTCTCATCAATAGACCATCCCCCTCATTGCCGTACAGGTGGAAACACCAGCGCATTAAGAGACTCCATCAATAGATTTCTGACCGCACGCCTTCCTTCCCATCCTGGAATTGCCGGCACAGCTGGGCCGTCGTATCGAGGATGGCTTCGTCGTTGCCGAGAATTTGCAACGAACCTCGGCCGCTAATGTGTTTTACGCAGGAGAACCAACAGGAATCGGCTCTGTGGACCTTGCACTTCTCGAAGGGCGAATTGCCGGCTTGGCAGCCGCCGGCAGAATCGAAGAAGCTGGCCCGTGGTCGCTGTCTGAAGCTCGGATTTGTGCGCGCGCTGCGCGCCGTTGGATTTGAAGCAAACACGACCTGATACCCATCGCGTTTGATTCCTCAGCACGCGGAGTTGGACTTGGTGGTGGCTTCGCCATTACTTGGTTTGGCTCTGCCTCGCCCAACTCCGCGCAAGCAACTAGCCTCGCTATTGCGAGCTAGAATGCAAGCTTCAGTCCAAATTGAAATTGTCTTGGATTCTCCACAACGCTAGACACGACACCAGCGTCCGTGGTCCCGATATCGGAACCTGGAACTCCCAGACACTGGATATTGAACAAGTTAAACGCTTCCGCCCGGAACTCAAGAGAGCCTGCCTCTCCGAATCTGAACTTCTTGAAGAGTGAGAAGTCGACGTCGTAGACAGGAGCTGAACGGAGTGAGTCCTGCCCAGTGTTTCCGAAGGAGTTCACTGGTACAGCAAAAGCCGCAGGATTGAAGTACTCGTTGGCAGTAGGATGTGAGACGTGCGGGTTGCCGACCTGGTTGGGCCGCGCGTAATTGAACCAACCTATTTGATTGTCAATATTCGCGACATCGCCGCTGACGTCCAAATTGAAGGGCTGTCCTGAACGAAGAACTGCTAGAGTGTTTGCCGACCAATCACCGAGAAGGTACGAAGCCACGCCGCCCTTATTCAGCCACTGCTTCCCCATCCCGATTGGCAGTTCATAGGTACCGGATACGGACAGGTATTGCTTGATGTCGTAGCCTGCGACGCCCCAGTTGTGGCTCAGGTCGCTGAGATTTTGAACAGCGGAATAACCGCCAGACCCTCCAGACCCATTCTCGACACCGAACAATCCACTTCCACCATCCTCGAGAACCTTGGACCACGTATACGAGACGAGGAACTCAAGCCCGCTCTGATAGCGCTGTGCAGCCTTCACCTGCAAGCCATTATATTTGGCCTCGCCGATCGCTTCTTCCATGAACTCTGTAGTAGCCCAGGGAAAAGGCACACCGGTAGCTCCCAACCCCGCGGTCGGGGATACATTGAATAGGCCGGTCGTAGGGAGGCGATCGTTATAGCTTCCCACATACCCGACCGATAAGAGCAGCTTGCTCGTCATCTGCCTCTCAACTTCAAGGTTCCACTGCTGGGACCTCGAGTTCTTTCTGTTCGGATCGTACATCCAATTTTGATCACTCCACGGAGAAGCAGCAGGAAGTGCGGAAGTTGCTGCGGATTGCAGGTTAGTGAGCGTGGTCGGCGGCTGACCCAACGCATTGTACCCGGCCTGGGTATTAGTGGCGTCCGGCCAACTTCCCACATTGCCTTGGAAAGTCTGGGTTATTCCAATTAAGGAATCGTACACGATTCCGTATCCGGCTCGAATGGCTGTCGTTGGATCGAGCTGATAGGCGAGTCCGATGCGGGGCCCGAAGTTGCTCGTGACCGGGTTAGGCCCAATATTCGGATTGGATGCAACTTTGATGTGGTTACCATCGGGTACGTTCGCCAAGGATCCCCCAGGTATGCAGGGCGCGCTCTGCGTGGAACTGCAGGCAGGCGGCAGCACCCCTCCACCAATAAGCCAACTTCCGTCACTCGGATCCAATTCTGAAGTCGTACCCTTGGTAAGGTCTGGAGTGCTGTAATAGTCGTAGCGCAGTCCAAGCGTCAAGGAAAGCTTTTTCGTGACTTGCCATTGGTCCTGAACGTAAGGCGCCCAGCTCGGAAAATGGAACTTGTAGTCTTGTGCCGCAAAATAGATGCCGGTCGGAACCCCCAGCAACGCCGATGCCAGAGAGTTGCCGGTCGCGCCAAGATTCGAAGGATTGGCTGTCTGCGCATTCGCGAAGACGTACTGGTCCCGCTGGCCAAGACCCGGCGCTGTGGCGCAGCAGGCATACTGAAGCTCCATGAGTTGATAGCCCAGAGCAATATTGTGCCTTCCATGGAGCCATGTCAGCGTGCCTGAAAAACTCAGGTTCCGGTCATTGAGATTCTCTGGTCCCGCAATATTTGCATCGCCGTAGGGCGCAGCTAACTCCAGGTCGACAGCACCATACTCCTTGGTTCCAGTGAATCCAAGCGCAGTATCAACCGCATTTCCACCGATTGGAACGACGCCTGAAAACCAATTCTCGTGGGAATATCCGAATCGCGCATCGAACACGAGATGGGGCCCAAAGATGTGCGTTTCTCCCACGCCCCACTCAACCGGATTCTCGTATGCGGAGCTGGTAACCATGGAAGTGACCTGCGAACTGTCGTGCGGAGACATCGTGGTGTATCGAAACCATGCCGAGTCATTGGCCCCGATGTGCTCATCGAGCCTGCCTGTATAGGTATCGTTGCTGTTCCTGGAGGAGGACTTGTTGAGATAGTTGTAGTTCGGATTGTTGGTGACGTTGGGTGCGTCGTAAGTCTTCGCAAAGAATCCCGTGGCAAGGGCGCTCAGCCGGTTCGACGGAATGATGTTGCCTTGAAATGCTGTTCGCGAATAGGTTCCGTTGCTGTTGAGCACGGTGGTGCTTGGATCGTAGATCGGCGATGGATCGGCGGAAAAATCGCCACTTAGCTCGGCAGCCGTCGGTACGTGAAGAAACGAAGTGGATGGTTGCCGGAATCGCCAGCCTTCGTACGCGAAAAAGAAGAACGTTCTGTCACTGCCTTTGTAGACTTTCGGGATCGTAAGAGGTCCTCCTACAGACGTTCCGAACTCGTTCTGCTCAAAAGGAGCTGGTTTGGTCGAGGTAGCATCGGTAAACGGATTTCTGGCGTCAAGCGCACTGTTGCGAAGAAACTCCCACGCAGACCCATGATATTGATTCGTTCCTGACTTCGTTACCACGTTTACTACACCACCCAGGACTCCGCCATATTGGGCATCGCTGTTGTGTGACTGCACTTTGAATTCCTGAATGTCATCGACGATTGGCAGCACGTTATAAGTGCTAGAAAACCAGCTTGTATTCGTAACCCCGTCCAGGAGATAGAAGTTGCTCCGGTTCCATTGGCCATTGATCGACGGTTGAGAGAAAGCGCTGCCGGGGACGCCAACGTTGGCTTGCATTCCCGAACCTATGCTGCCCGCCTGCGATGTAGAGATCGGGGTGGCTCCAGGCGTCAGAGTGAGCAGTTGGGTAAAGTTGCGACCATTAAGAGGAAGGTCCGCGATCGCAGTTTCATTGATCGCGGTTCCAAGTTCGCTGGAAGTCGTTTGTAGTTGTTCTGCCGCCGCGTCCACTTGAATGGTTTCCGCGGCGTGGCCAACAGAAAGCTTCACATCGAACGTGAGGCTCTGGTTTACCTGCAAGATTAGACTTGGCTGCTCCGCATGCTCGAAGCCTGACTTTACAAATGTCAATGAATACTGACCGGGTTGAAGCAGGGAGATGATGTATAAGCCCGTGCTTCCGGTTTGAACCTTCCTGGTAATATCTGTAGCGATGTTCCTCGCGGTTACTTCTACTTGCGGAAGCGCCGCTCCAGTCGTGTCTGTAACAGTTCCCGAGATCTGACCCGTTACGGATTGCGACCACGATTGGGCATATGCCATGAGGAATATGACCACCGACAAGCCTAAGCTGCGAACAAAGATCGACAAACTGCGCCTTGAATCCATTTCATCCCCCTTAAATTCTTTCTGCGTCATTTCGTTACCCGTGTTGTTCCCTTTGTCGTCGTTTCTAAAAGGACGCCTGTACAAAGACCTTTTATTACCACTCTTACTTTGTCCCAATCGCTCTGAATCCAGCTGTCAATCCTTGTTCGCGGCCATTCCACTCGTCCAACCCTCAGTTGCTTTTCACGATATTCGCGTTGGCGCCATCGACACACTCAAAAAGGGATGAATAGCGCCGGCTATCATTGTTGACAAGCTCAACAGAACTGGTATTTTCTCCCTCCAACCGCAGCAGTGTTGTTTTTGTACGGGGTTCCGTGCTGGCTAGTGTCAGGTCGGAGCAGTTTCGAACTGTGACCATGGCAGCTTCCGGCGCGCATTCGGCTTGCAGCAGTGTGATCGAAACATCCTGGGAGTCAAGAAAGAAGAGTGGTGACCGTGCATCGGCCTGAGCCAACGAAAGTGAAACGTTGTTCAGAACGAGTCTCTTCATATGACGCGCGTATAGCCCGTAGCCCGGTGGAATGCCCCATGAGTCCTTATGATCCGTCCAGACGCCACCATCCTCCCGATAGTCAATCCGATCCGCGTCGATCATGTCTCTGCGTCGGGCTTGCTGAACTGTTCCGCCACCTGCGATTGTCACGTCAATGTCCGTCAAAAGGATGTCTTCGATCGCCGAGGCGGGATGTCCGTGAAAAAACATGCTGCTGTTTTGATCGGGACGAGGGTCCGGAGGGCCTGGCTTGGTAACAGCTCTAATGCCCCGGAATTGTATGTGATGGATCTTCCCGACAGGCATCATTTTCGGATGAGCATCCGTCGATCCGATATCTGGCCACGTGAGGACGAACATGCTAATGGGAGCCGTTACTCGATCCATCACAATATTGTCAAAAACACAATTCCTAATCTCAGCCCCTTCAAACATTCCCAGTTTGATGCCGCCCAGATCGCAATCATATATAACGCAATTCGAAACGGTTATATCCTCCATGTTCCCTTTTGAAAGCGGGCCAAAACGCAAACCCGAGCAGAGCGACCGCATCATGCAATTGCTAATAGTTAGATTCCGGACCGGCCTCTCCGGAGAACTGGTCATTACGGCAATGCAATCGTCGCCGCATACCAAGTGGCAGTCTGAGATCGTGGTGTTCTCACAGCCGTCAATATCGAAACCATCCTGCCGGTCGTTGTTGATACGGAGATTGCGCAAGAAAATATCCTTGCTGTTCTTCAAGTGGATGCACCATGAACCACATCTTTCCATTGTGAGGTCGGAAATTGTGATTTGTGTGCACTCCTCCAATCGGATCAGCATCGGCCTTTGTTCGGCATCCCTGCCGGTGGCCCCTGGAACTTGAACGTAGCTGTCTGAACTCTTACCCACAATCTTGCCGTCGCCGGCAAGTCCTATGTTTGTTGCCCCTTTTGCATAGATGAGGCAGCGATCAATTTCTTCCGGGTAATAGGGACTCAATCCCGTGTTCTTGCCATACTGAAGCCTGTCCATACTGCCTATGATTGAGGCGCCAATATCCACATGCAAGGTGACATGACTTTTTAAATAGATTGTGCCGATGAGAAAGGCACCTCCGGTTGGGAAGTATACAAATCCGCCTCCAGCAGCGTTGCAAGAATCGATTGCCGTCTGAACCGCCCTCGTATCCAGAGTCAAGCCGTCGCCCTTTGCGCCGAAGTCGCAGACGTTCCAGCTGTTCGTTATCGCTTTTGGGCCGAGCGCCAGCAGTTGATTTGCTGAAACTCCTGCGACGCACATGAGGAACGATCGCCTTGTCGTCATCCTTTTCTCCCAAGCGCTTTCTCCAACAGAGCCAGATCAAGCGTTCGCGTTTCCATGAGCATTCCACCACTCAAGGTGTTGAAGTCGAAATGCTCGAGCTTTCAGATAGCCAGTTGATCCGCGAACTGCCGGACGACTGAGCGGGCTGTGCAGAGCATCAATGACTCCAATAAAGAATCAGATTTGAAGATTGGTAAGGTACATTACGGCGCGTTTGCAATAAAGCCTCTAGAATCTGCGTTGCGCGGGGGCGGTTCATTGAGGTACAGTACCGGTGGTAATATATGGAACGTTAGCAAGGGAACCTGTTTTGAATGCTGGAGCCCAAGATTTCCGTGAGGACGCATCCTTTCCATCCGGGCCAGAGTCGGGAGGGCCAAGTGGTGCAGCAGTACGTCAAACTCTAAAAGAGATACTGTCGAGTCTGCCTTTCCGGACCAGCAATCAATGCCAGAGCCTCTTGAAATACATCGTCATGCACTCGCTTGCGGGGCAAGGCGAATTGTTGCGCGAGCGCGTGATCGGCGCGGAGATCTTTGGCCGCAAACCCGACTACGATCCGGGGACCGACCCAGTGGTCCGCGCACGGGCAGCCGAGGTCCGCAAGCGATTGGCTCAGTTTTACGCCTCAGACGAGTCGGCGGGATGCACGGTCCAAATCCAGATCCCTAGTGGCAGCTACCGCGCCCAATGGGAATGGCGTGAGCCGTTCACACCGGCCCCGCGTTCTGAAAGCACGTCGCTGGTTTCGTCCCCAAACGAGGCCAATAAGGCTACGGAAGCGCCCATTTATCACGAGGACTCCCCAGTCGCCGGGGATAAGCCCGCTCCAAGACAGCCTTGGATGGTGCGCCACTGGCGTGGTATCACGTTGGTTGTGGGAGCCTCGGCTTGCGGCCTACTTGTGCTTTTTCTGGCCGGGGTCGGTCGTGGCGCCTTTGTATCGCCTTCCCACCGCGCATATTCCGACTTCTGGGCGCCTCTCATTCATCAACCTCAACCCACGCTCATCTGTGCCGGAACCAATCCCGCATACATCCTCCCGATGGACGCGCAGGAAAAGTTTGCCGAAGAGCACCACATTCAGAACAATGGGGCGGATTTCGTCGTCGATTTGAAAGAGCACCCGGAGATTGTAGCCACCCTCACGCCCACCTCCAACGGTCTCTTGCGGAAAGAGGACGCGACTGCCTTGATCGCAATTACCAACTTCCTGGCGCGGCAAAATTATCCCTATCAACTCCGCTTTGGTCAGGATGTGCTAATTGAAGACGTCCGCGAGAGGCCGGTCATTATGTTAGGGGCCTTCAACAATAGATGGACGCTGCGCATGAACGACTCTATGCGCTATGTATTTGCGGGGGGCGTGCAAATTGCGAACCGAGCCGATAGCAAGCAGTCTTGGACGCAGACTAAGGATACGGATTACGCGATTGTTTCGCGTGTCTTCGACTCCAAAACGGACGGGGTGCTGCTCACGGTAGCGGGCATTGGCGAGATGGGTACCTTGGCAGCCGCTAAGTTCATCACGGATCCGCAGCAGATTGCGCTGCTGTATTCCAAAGCTCCAAGCGGCTGGCAGAACAAGAATTTGGAGGTTGTCCTATCGACCGATGTGCTGGATAACTCGCCCAGCAAGGCGAAGATTCTGGCCACTTACTTCTGGTAAGAACATGGTCTAATCGCCAAGCGCGATTTACCTCCGATCAAGCCTCCTCCTAAGACAGCCCTATCCCCACCAAATGCCGTGACATTTCCTTGTGCGGCGCGCCAGACGTCTGTTCTTGTTCGCGGTGAACTGGTTTGACCGAGGTTCTGCACCGTGCGGCACTTGTTCCGCAAGCAATTGATATTAAATGCTTTCTATGAGGGTGCACTGTAGAATACCTCAGGTACGTTCCTCCTTAGGTGTTTTTTTGCTGGTAAGCGTTCGAAGGTCCCACCTTGACTGGATGAGAGTGTCCAGCAGGTGTCCGCTTGTTTTTAGCGGACACCTCAAGAGTGTGTCTAAGCCCCCTGTAAAGAATCTGTCTGAAGCGCGACGGAAAGGTTCCAGGGGAATAGATGCTGGATCTGGCTCGCAGAGGAGTCGGCAGTGCTCGCCAGCACTGTGCGCAGCGAGAAATCCGCATCCAATTTGTTCAACATCGCCGAATCCAGACGGGCACACATGTAATCAGTGTGGAGTGGACATGGCCTGCTCTTTCGCCAACTCCTCGTTTGCGATGTTCAAAGCCCTTGCAGCGTCGTAGTTGTCGGGATCCACTCTTAACACCTCGCGCAACTCCACTGCCCCTTCCTTCCATCGGCCAAGGCGACACAGCGCAAGAGCGTAGTTAAGCCGAAAGACAACATCGCTGGGATCGAGATCGAGAGCAGCTTTGTACTTGGCCAAGGCTGATTGAGAATCATTTGATTTCTCCAGGGCCATTCCCTGACTGTTTAAGTCGGATGCAGAAACTGCAGCTTCGGATGCGCTGTCTTCCCGGTGTTGTAATTCAAGCATTCGCTTTTCGACTTGCTTGGCCTCTTCGAATTGGCCCTCCCTCCGCAATGCTCGAGTCAGCAGATAGAGTGCCGCTTTGTTCTCCGCCCCGGATGAAATGGCCAGCTTTAAGTGCTTGATAGCCTCCGCAGATTGCCCATCCTCCAATTCCAATTCGCCCAACTTGGATTGTGCAGCCGAGTTGTTTGGGCTTAACGAGACGGCCTTCTTGAACGCTTCTAATGCACCACGCCGGTCAGGGGTGTGAAAGAGGAGTTCTCCTAACTCTAGCCAGGCTTGAGAGTAGTCGGGCTGCAATTGAACTGCCTTTTGCAGCTCCGTTGTTGACCTCAAAAGATCATCCTGCGAACGAGCCACTTTCGCTCTCAGATAGTGTGTGTATGCTGCCGCTTTCGTTTCGCCTTGTAGATGAATTGCTCGGTCCAGGTGTTCTCCGGCGGCCTGCAACTCACCCGATTGCGCGAGGACCAGTGCAAGGTTCACGTGAGCCTCTGCAAAGTTCGAATCGAGTGCAAGCGCAGTCTCAAACTCTGACTTTGCAGCGGGAGCTTCGAGGAACCGACTCAAGACACGGCCCAAGGCATTATGTACAACTGCTGAGTCCGGCTGCAGCCGCACCGCGCAGTGCATCTCTTCAAGCGATTCGGTTCGAAGCCCTTGTAACGCGAGCGCCGTTCCCAAGAGCATATGCGCGTCAGAACTTTGCGGCTCGGCTTGGACGATCTGCCGGAGCAAAGGCACTGCTTCTTTGAGGTCTCCCTTGGAAAGCAGTACTTTCGCCGTCTTCAACTGCGATTGTTCTGCAAAACAGAGTCCTGCAGCAAATATCAAAGCGACAATGATTATGAAATCACGCCGGATTGATAATGGAATGACCTTAATGAAAGAGCAAGATTGAAGTGGTGTTTGCAAATCAGATCCGGAGCGCCCAACTTGTGCTACCGCAGAATGTCCCGCAGATTCCTTCGATACCAAAGGGCGTAATGAACATTTGATCTCGTAAACGCGAGCGGGACGTAGTTTGACTTTGATGCTTTCACGGACGGTCGGTCCGCCCAGTCCGCGCATTTCAACGAGCCCCTCGATTGACGGGACTATACCCGAGGGGTTGTTTCCCTGTCAAGGACGGGATAAATACATGCTAAGTACATTGCAGCCACCCTTGGAGGTTGTGGCTTGAATTGGTCTTGAAGGCTAAGCTCGCAACATATATTTGTGCATGGCTCTCGGATGAGTTCTTCATCAAGACAGTTTGCCCGTGCAGAGTCGGAAGTGGTTCTGTTGCTAATTGGTCCGGCAAAATCCTTCGGTCTCGACCGAGATCGAGGACAATCTCTTCCGCGAAGATTGTGCTCTTTACATTCCTCGTCAAGAGGAAGATGGAAAACAGAGATCTTCCGTATTCGCCCTCTGCCAGCGCCGTGTGAAATCTGTACTCAGATCCGCAATGAAAGAGCTACGTCGTAGAGTCTCAAGACGTGGGGTGCAGAGAACAGTACCGCATCATCCCGCCTGCAAGATAAGTGCTCGCGGTGAGGCCGGCAACCGAGAATCAACTGAATTGGGCGTCAAGCTTTGCCTTCAAAAGGCACATCAGCGACTGTCGAAAGGCAGGCTTCGTTGAGATACTAGCCTTGGAACGGCGCTATGAGCTCATGCGCTATACTTCAGCCCGGAGGGTGCTGTCTATGCAGATTCGCGGCTTGTTGGGGAGTCTGTTGGTAGCCACTCTTTCAATACCCGGAGACTGTCGGGCCCAGCAAGCACAGCAACCACCAGCACACCCCGTGCAGAGCGGGATGGGCGGTATTGCCTCGGGCGTTGTGGCTGCCCCGGTCTACGACGCAAAGAGACGGCCCATTACCGCGGGCGGATTTGTCGATTCGGGCCCGGTGGTTTTTCAGGACATTACCAAGGCAGCAGGGCTATCCGGCTGGCGGCACAAGATGGGAGTGCCAGAGAAGAATTTCATTGTCGAAACGAATGGCTCCGGCGTTGCCCTGCTCGACTACGACAATGACGGCTGGCTCGACATCTATCTCGTCAACGGCTCGACTTTCGATGCGCTCGACGGCAAGGAAGAGCCACCGCATGCCGCATTGTTCCACAACAACCACGACGGCACCTTCACCAACGTCGCCCTGCAGGCGGGCGTGACCAATGACCGTTGGGGCTACGGCGTAAGCGTTGCCGACTACGACAATGACGGCTGGCCCGACATCTTTGTGGGCAACTACGGCAAGAACCGTCTGTATCACAATAATCACGACGGAACTTTTACCGACGTCGCTGAGAAAGCCGGAGTCACGCTCGGCAATTGGTCCTCGGGCTCCGCATGGGGAGACTATGACGGCGATGGGCTCCTTGACCTGTATGTATCCGGGTATGTGCACTTCGACCGCAACAATCTTCCCATTTCCGGCAGCAAAGCCATGGGACACGGGTCGTGCCAGTATCGCGGCGAAATTGTGAATTGCGGCCCGCGCGGCCTCAAAGGCGAGCCAGACCACCTCTTTCACAACAATGGCGATGGCACCTTTACCGATGTCACTGCCAAGGCCCGCGTTGAAGACAAGGATCACTACTACGGCTTTACTTCGATCTTTATTGATCTCAACGGCGACGGCAAGCCTGACCTCGTGGTGGGCAATGACTCCATGCCCAACTACCTCTATTTCAACAAGGGCGATGGCACCTTTGAGGACGACAGTTACCGGTCCGGTTTCGCGCTCAACAACGACGGCCGCGAGATTGCGTCCATGGGCATCGCCGCGGGCGACTATGAAAATAATGGCCAGGTCGACTTCTTTATCACCGACTTCGGCGACGACTACAAAGTGCTCTTCCACAACGACGGCAATGTGAGCTATACGGATGTAAGCTACCGCACCGGCCTTGCGCAGCCCACCATCCCCTTTGTTGGCTGGGGCGACGGCTTTATCGACTTCGACAACGACGGCTGGCTCGATCTGTTCATGGTCAATGGCCACGTGTATCCCCAGGTGGACAAGCACGACTGGGGAACCTCCTTTGCCGAGCGGCCCTTGCTGTTTCGCAATGTCCCCGATGGACTCACCAAGCGGCGCAAGTTTGAATTGGTCCCGGCAGTGGAAGGGTCCGGTCTTGCGGTCGTTGTTCCTGGGCGCGGAGCGGCATTCGGCGACCTGTTCAACGACGGAAAAATCGATGTTGTCATCAATAGCATGGACGGTCTTCCTGTGCTGCTGCGTAATGTGAACCCCGATCAGCATCACTGGGTTGAGCTCAAACTCATCGGAGGTCCGAAGAGTCCTCGCGACGCGACGTGCGCCACGGCCTATCTCACCGCCAACGGCATGCGCCAGCGTCAGGACGTGCTGGCAAGCGGCAGTTACATCTCATCAAACGATCGCAGGCTGCACTTTGGCCTTGGCGATGCTACCGATCCCGGCACGGTCGAGATTCACTGGCCCTCCGGCGCCAAGCAGACAGTCAAGCTGCCGGCGGTCGACTGTATCTATACAATCGCTGAAGGCGTGGGCATTACTGACGAGCTATGTGGCGGAAAACCCTGCGCAGAACGCGGAGCGGCCGGAAAGACAGAGCCGCAAGCAAAGCCGTAGAGTGTTTTCTCGCAACAAATTGCATTGCAAGGCCAAAAGCTCTATTCATTAGCTGGTATTCGTGTTTGGGTATTTGTGCCAGTGGTGCGTAAGAGCTCTCGAGTGCCGCCGAGATCGGTTCGTTTATCACTCGGCTCCGTTGAACCTCTTATCACAGACATTATAGAGAACTCACAGGACCTTGACACATGCAGCAAACTGCGCATTGACTATCGGTGACACAAAGGCTAGTTCAAGTAAATCGTTCCACTGCGTGATCAGCTCGATTTGTACCAGTGGAGAAGAAACACTTGAAGAGAATATTGTGAACTCCCGGTCCATGGATTGGTAAGCTCCCAAGTTGTTCGCGATTCGAATGCGATCCGGAAGCCTGAGAGCACGCTAGACTGGCCTTGGGAAAGACTCCTGTTGCCAACCCAGGCGCTTGGCCTGCAAGACCTCCCAATAGTTTCAGTATTCTCTGAGCGCTCCCGCAAACCACGCGATTGTCGGCGTGCGAGTGAAATCGATTATGTAGCTATGAGATCCTTCAGATTCTACGGAGTTCAACACCCTCAAGTTAGCCATCGATTGAAAACACCCGGATTGCAATGAGGATCTCAGGGCAGAGAACCTAGCCCCGAAGCGGTCAGATTCACCGCAACGAAAGCCCAAGCCAATCAAAGGGCCAACCCTGTGGTTCAGACTCTCGGACTCTGGACACTCTCCACGATGCGCTGCCCTTTGTGGCCTCTGGACAGCGGCGCGCGAAACGAACTGCAAAAGCCCCTCTTCGGCCCCCGCCACCACCGCGGGCGCAAAAACCAGCGCGTTTAACCTTGATATGGCAAAGGAGCGAGCCCGCCTTGGGGCAGGTTCTTGCGCGGTTGCGCGAGGCGAGCAGGAAAGCACTTGTTCTGATGCTGACGGTGCGGGATGCCGTGCATGAACGTGTGCGCGGATTCGAGTTGGGCGCCGACGACTACCTGGTGAAGCCATTCGCGTTTTCCGAACTCCTGGCCCGCGTGCGCTCCCTGCTGCGCCGCTCAACGCCTCGCCCGCAGGAGACCGTTCGCATGGCAGATCTTGAGATCGACCTGCTGCGCCAGCGGGCGACGCGTGGAGGCCGGAAGCTTGAACTCACTTCAAAGGAGTTTCTGCTCCTGACCCTGCTGGCGCGGCGCGCCGGCGAAGTGCTTTCCCGCACACTGATCGCCGAATCGGTTTGGGATATGAACTTCGACAGTGACACGAACGTCGTGGATGTGAATGTGCGAAGGTTGCGCAGCAAGGTGGATGATCCCTTTTCGCTGAAACTGATTCACACGGTTCGCGGTGCCGGCTATGTCTTTGAAGCCGAAACATAGCTCGCCGGCCACGCCACGGCTGCGCCGGGCCCTGGCATTCAGGCTGACAGCGGCCTACTCGTTGGCGTGCCTGTTGATGGTAATTCTGGCTACGGCGAGTCTCTACATCGTCCTGCGGACGGAACTGGACCGAAGCACTGAGCTATTTCTTGCCGACAAGCTGCACGTGCTTCGCTCCATGCTGCGCGAGCGCCCGGACGATGAAGATGGGCTGCGTGAAGAGATTGAACTGGAGTCTGCGGCGCGCCGGTACCAGCAGTTCTACATTCGTCTTCTCGATGAACATGGCGCACCGGTCATGACGACGCCCGGCATGTCCGAACAGTTGGATCTTGCGGAGCTGGCGAACCGAACCCACGGCCACTCCGAGCGTTCGATTGCAATGGCGGGCAGAAATGGGAAACCATTTCTGGTCACCAGCGCTACGGTTGCCGTCGGCACGCCGGCGACTGACAGCGACACGGTTTAAATCGCCATCGACGTTTCGCAGGAAGAGGAGCTGCTGACGCGCTATCGGCTGTGGTTCTGGGGCATTCTGCTGGTGACGTCGGTTCTGTTCCCGCTGGTGGGATACCAGATTGCGCGGCAAGGCAGTAAGGATCCTCCGGCTCTGCCGCATAAGCGCTAACTTGTTTATTGCAATGGTGGCACGATTTTGATAGTGTTGGGTGCATGACGACAGCCAATGCTTCTGACGAGGACTGGAAACTCCTGCTTTCCTTTTTTCCGCCGAACTGGAAAGAGCTGGCGAAAGTGACGGAGGCGCTGAAAGGGTTACGTCAGGATAAAAGTGAAGAAAACTATATGCGCACGCTGTTGCTGCACCTGGGGTGCGGTTTTTCCATGCGTGAGACCGTGGTGAGGGCCCGACAGGCAAAACTTGCGGAACTTTCCGACGTGGCCTTGCTCAAACGGCTGCGCAAAAGCAAGGATTGGCTGTATCGGCTTTGTTGCGCGATGTTTGAGGAACGCGGTCTTGTCGCCGAATCGGCGTCCCTTCCAACGCTGCGATTGATCGATGCGACGGTGGTAAAGGAGCCCGGAAAGACGGGCAGTCAATGGCGCATTCACTACAGTCTGCAATGGCCCACACTGGTTTGCGACTACTTCAAAATTACCGCTGCGGAGGGAAAGGGAAGCGGTGAATCGCTGCGGCAATTTCCCTTGAAGCCCCGGGATTACGTTCTTGTCGATCGCGGTTACTGCCATGCCAGTGGAATCCATTATGCTGCCGACAGAAAAGCTTTCCTTACCGTCCGACTCAACCCAGACGGCATCCTCTTACAGGCACCCAATGGATCCAAGTTTGGATTGTTGGAGCGATTGAAATCGATTTCCGCGACGGGGCAAATGCAGCAATGGGAGGTTTTGGTTCCCTTCGAAGACCATGCCCCTGTTTCAGCCCGGCTGTGCGTGGTTCGCAAGAGTCAAATGGCCATCGCACTGGCCCAGAAAAAGCTTAGACGCTATGCTTCCAAGCATGGCACCCAACTGCAACCTGAAACCTTGGTCTACGCGCAATATGTCATGGTTTTGACAACGTTTCCTGCTCTGGAATTTTCCTTGCAACAGGTTCTTGACCACTACCGGTTTCGGTGGCAAATCGAACTGGTCTTCAAACGCTTCAAGCAAATCGCCCAGCTGGGCCACTTGCCTAAATACGATCAAGACGGCGCTAAAGCATGGCTCTATGGAAAGCTGTTCGTCACCTTACTCACCGAGAAACTCATCCAGCACGCTCGCGCACTTTCCCCCTGGGGATACCCATTGGCACAGCAAGCGACTTCCCAGCCGGTGGCGTGAGTTTTCCTTTGCATTTCACCAAACCACCGCAGCAATCCAACCGGCACTTGCTCTGGGCGATATGCTGGCAAACTGGGACCAGATCGCCAAGGGCTTAGCCGAAGCGCCCCGCATGCGCAAAACGCAGGAACAAGCGTCCTCTCAAACAAGTTAGCGCTTATGCGGCTCTGCCGGGGGATCTCCCTTTTGTATTCGGCGTGTCGAAGAGATCGCCGCAACCGCGCGGAGAATCACCTCGACGAATCTGCGCGAACGGATCGAGTCAGAAGGTTATCCATCGGAACTTGCGTCGCTGGCCGGAAAGTTCAATGAAATGCTGGAGCGGCTTGAAGAGTCATTCGAGCGCATCTCCAGATTCACGGCCGATATCGCTCACGATTTGCGCACGCCGGTCAACAATATCCGCGGAGAAGCCGAAGTGGCTCTCGCCCGCGCACGGACGGTCGACGAGTACCGCAACCTGCTGGAGTCTTCATTGGAAGAAGCAGTCCGGCTTTCCGAGACGCCAGCGGCCAGGGCGAGAGTAGCTGCTGTATGACGCAGATCCTAGGGACGGATGTTCGGAAGGCCAACTGAATTGGGCAGTGGCTTGAAGTAGTGCCATACGAACCTCGTTTTCTGGATCGGGCCTCCACGGTGCGACATGAAGACAAGGTCCCTGGGCTTGGTTTCCGCTGTTCTGGCTTCATCCTCCAATTTGCGAAGAAGGGCTACAACCCAGTTCTGCACCTTGATCATGCGCCGACTGCGTTCCCGTTTCGTGTCTTCGAAGCCCCATCCTCCTTTTCGCCACTCAAGGGTTTTCGAAACGCTTACCGTGCCATGCGCGAGATCGAAATCCGGCCAATTAAGCGCTAGGTATTCGCTCGGTCGCATGCCTGCGGTGATCGCGAGAGCAAACAAGGCCTCATACTTGTGTCCCGAAATCGCCGCGATGAACTGCTGAGCCTGCTGGACATTGAACAGGATGAATCGCCGCCGCAACTGCCGCGGTAGATCGATATCCTCGGCCGGTTCCTCAGGACGAGTTTCCAACGTACTGCCTGCCGTAATGCCGAGAATAGAACGGCGTGGGTGCAGCGAATCGTGCGTGCCGACAGGTTAGTTTACTTTTCTCTCTGCGCTATCATTGAAATCAATCGAATAGTGAAATCACTGGCGAACAGAATCAGATCACTAATCCAGGCGGGCACGACACGTCCATAATGCGAATAAGCTTGTTGTAGGTTCAGCCTTCAACTACCAGCAAATCCTCTCAGTCTATTCTTGATGGGTGTACTTTTGGGTGTATTTATTTCGCGCGATTTTGCATGAACCTCATTCTTAATCGCTTATGTTGCGATGTGAATCCCTCCCTCCCGCCATTTATATTTAGAATCAATAACTTACGAGTGCCATGAGTCATTAATTCGATAAACAAATAACAGCGGGAGACGTCTAACATGACAGGAGCGAGGTCATGAGACGAGGACGGCGATTGCCGGAACCGCACCGCTCCTCTGCTGCCCATGGGGCCTGGGCAGATCGAACGCCGCACACACGACTATGCGCGGCACGGAACGACCAGCCTGTTTGCCGCGCTGGACACCAGGACCGGCAAGATTATCGGCTAGAACCAGCAACGTCATCGCTCC
>PLOG01000211.1 GCA_003142935.1 Acidobacteriaceae bacterium | reverse complement strand
GAAACGATTACTCCCCCAAAACGCCCATGTAACCTGGAGCGCCCCCCGAGCCACGCCAAAACCCCGCCGCCCCGCCCTCACCCGACCCATGAATTTCGTCGGCATGAAACACCCCATCTAGCGCCAAAAACACCAATAAAATCACAAAACATCAACGTATCGAAACTTCTGTCGGCTTCTATCAGTACCTCCGGCGCCGAAGCTACCCATGTATCAGTACGTTCTTTCAAAAAATATTCGAAATTACCAAATGTCGCCCTGAAAGACGACAAAAAGAGACCCTTTCGTAGCCTCACAAGACCACAAATTCTCCGCAAGTTCCACGAAAGCCATTCTGTCGCGGATTGGGGCGGCCTGTTCCCTGATCCCTGACCACTGATCACTGTTCACTGTTCACTGTTCCCTGTCCACTGTTCACTGTCCACTGTCCACTGTTCACTGTCCACTGTCCCCTGTTCCCTGTTCCCTGTTCCCTGTCCACTGTTCACTGTTCACTGTCCACTGTCCACTGTTCACTGTCCACTGTTCCCTGCTCTCCCCACCGTCCGCTTCAACTGCCCGCAGGCCGCAAAGATGTCTCGCCCCCGAGGCCGCCGCACGTACACGGGAACCCCCTCCGCCCCCAGCGCCGTGCGAAATCTCTCCACCGCCCCCGCCTCCGGCATCGCGTACCCGATCCCCGGCCCCGGATTCCACGCAATCAGGTTCACCTTCGCCGCCAGGCCCGTCCGCCGCACCAGCCGCCCGACTTCCCTAGCCTGCTCTTCCCTGTCCGTCACCCCGCCCAGCAAAACATATTCAAACGTGACCCGCTCCCTCGGCCGCAGCTTCACCTTCCGCGCTGCCGCCATCACCGCCTCGATCGGCCACTTCTTGTTGATCGGCATCACCTCGCTGCGCACCTCGTCGTTAGGCGCATTCAGGCTGATCGCCAGCTTCGGCCGCACCTCCGCCGGCTCCTGCGCAAACCGCTCGATCCCCGGCACAATCCCCGACGTCGACACCGTCATCCGCTGCGGACTCAGCCCCACCTCTTCCACCAGCAACCGCACCGCCGCCATGAAGTTGTCATAGTTCAGGAACGGCTCCCCCATGCCCATGAACACCAGGTTCACCCGCTCCCGGCCCACCTCCACGCCATGCCGCTCCAGCACTGAAACCACCTGCCCCGCAATCTCTCCCGCGCTCAGGTTCCGCTGCAGCCCCAGCTTGGCCGTCAGGCAGAACTGGCAGTTGACAGCGCACCCCACCTGGCTCGACACGCAGATCGTAGCCCTGCTCCTGCTCCCTTCCGCCTCGCTCCCATCCCCCGTTTCGCCCTCATCCCCCTCCGGCATCCACACCGTTTCAACCGTCAGCCCCTCCGCGCCGCCGCACTCCACCAGGTACCGCTCCGTCCCATCCACCGACTGAAAGACCTGCGCAATCGTGGGGCGTCCAACCTGCCAGCCATCCGCGGCCAGTCGCTGGCGAAGCGATTTTGACAGCGTAGTGATCTCCTCCAGTCCCGTAACCCATTGACGATACAGTGCTTCAGCCAACTGCCGGCCGCGAAACGCCGGCTCGCCGGCTTCCACCATGACGGCAGCCAGCTCTCCTGCATCTAACCCGAAGAGCGGCTTTCGGCCAGCTTCAGTTGATTCAATTCGAACGAGTTGGCTCTTTTTCTCTGTCACGATTGGGCTCAGCCTAGAGTATTTCATCCCCTCTGCAAACGTGCCCTTTGGCCCTGATTGTCCTACAATCGAATTCGACCCAATGAACATGACCACCGAGCGAAACCTCCGCCGAACCGAACTGCCCAGCGGCCTGATTGTCCTGACCGAGCGCATGGATCATCTGCGTTCCGTGGCCATGGGTGTTTGGATCAAGTCCGGCTCCCGCTGCGAGCCCGCCGAGACCAACGGCATCTCCCACTTTGTGGAGCACATGCTCTTCAAGGGAACCCGTTCCCGCTCCGCCCAGCACATCGCCCGCGAAATGGATTCGATCGGCGGCAACCTCGACGCCTTCACCGGCAAAGAGACCATCTGCTTCAACGTCAAGTCCCTTTCCGACCACGTTCCCATCGCCCTCGACGTGCTGACCGACCTGGTGCTCAACCCCACATTTGCGCCCCCGGACATCGAACGCGAGCGCGGCGTCATTCTTGAAGAAATCAAGATCGACGAAGACAATCCCGACGTCCTGGTCCAGGAGTTGTTCACCCAAAGCTTCTGGAAAGGCCACCCGTTGGGCTGGCCCATCCTCGGAACCACGGAAACCGTCGCAAAACTCGGCCAAAAGCAGTTGTTTGACTATCACAATGACCGCTTCCATGGCGGCAATATCGTCTTTTCCGCCGCCGGCAATCTAGACCACGATCATTTCCTCGAGGCCGTTGCGGAAAAGTTCTCCTCCCTGGCCGGCGGCGCGACTCTGAGCGAAGAGCCGGCCCCCGAACCCAGCGCCCGCATCATTCTGCGCAACAAAAAGTCGCTCGAGCAGGTGCAGATCTGCCTCGGTGTCCCGGCCCCACCAATCACCGACGAAGACCGCTACGCCGCGCTCATTCTCAACACCGTGCTCGGCGGCGGCATGAGCTCACGCCTCTTCCAGACCATCCGCGAAGAGCGCGGCATGGCCTACTCCATCTTCAGCGACCTCAGCCCCTATCGCGATACAGGAACCCTCTGTGTCTACGCCGGCACCTCCGCAGGCAAAGCCCTTGAAGTCGTTGACCTCATCCTGGCCGAGTTCCGCAACCTCAAACAGACGCCGCTCACGCAGGAGGAGCTGACCCGCGCCAAGGACCAGCTCAAGGGCAACCTCCTGCTCGGCCTGGAGAGTTCCTCTGCGCGCATGGCCAACCTCGCTCGTTCGGAGATGTACTTCCACCAGTTCTTCACCGTCGACGAGATCATCTCCCGCGTCGATGAAGTGGATGCGGCCCAGGTCCAGGCCATGGCCCAGCGCCTCTTCCAACCCGGCCAAATCGCCGTAACCCTCCTCGGCCGCCTCAACGGCGTAAAGCTCAACCGGGACAGGCTAGTCTGCTGAGAAGCAGCTTCTAGCCACTAGCCTCTAGCCTCTAGCTTTTGCATGCCGGGATAAACTCTCTCCCGAACGCGCGGTCGCGTTCCTCACCGAAAGCTATCGCTTAATTCAATGAACTGAGCACACGCAAGAGCGAGCTGGAAGCTAGAGGCTAAAAGCTGGAAGCTGCCTTTCCGAGCGTCCCATTTCCCTTTCGCGTCTGTACGTTGTAGCATTTTGACGAAAGGGCCGGGAGCCTCCGGCCTGCTCCACGAGGCGCTGGAATCCCATGAATCGCACGTCTTTGCTCCGAGCCGCGGTACGCGGATCGAAAATCCTGTCTCTTCGCAGCCACACCCGCCGGCGGCCCGACGGCTTCACATTGCCCAACGGCTTCACCTTGATGGAGTTGTTGATCGTCATCGCCATCATCCTCATCCTCATGCTCATGGCCATTCCGACCATCGGCAGCCTCACCAAGAAGGGCAACGAAACTTCGGCAATCAATTCCGTGCAGACCGTCACCAAGGCCGAGATTCAGTACCAGTCCAGCTACCCAGCCAACGGCTTCGCGTGCTCGCTCCCGGCTTTAGGAGGCGACCCCAACGCCGGTCCGCCAACGCCAACCGGAGCGCAAATCCTACAGGGTGACCTGACCTCGGGCTACAAATCCGGATACATCTTCACCATCACTTGCAGCAACAAGGTCACCATCAACGGCACCGACCGCTCCAACGGCTACACCATCACCGCCGTTCCGCAGACCGTGGGCAAAACCGGCGATCGCGGTTTCTGCAGCGATCAGTTCGGCTCCATCAAGTACGACCCGGCAGGCGGCGCCAACTGCACCCAGAACCTGCAATGAGCCTGGGCCCTCAACTACTGCGCGGCGGCCGGTTGCTACTGGCCGCCGCACTGCTGCCTGCCTGCCTCTCCGCTCAACAGCCTTTGCCGAGCGCACATGACCTGGCGGCCCGTGTCGACCGCCATTACAACCAGTTGCGCTCGCTGAAAGCCGACTTTACGGAATCCTATCAAGGCATGGGCGTCAAGCGTACCGAGAGCGGCACGATGTTGCTGCTCAAGCCAGGCCGCATGAAATGGGATTACACGTCGCCTGCGGGAAAGCTCTTTCTCCTCGACGGCAAATACGCCTGGTTTTACACCCGCGGCGACCGCCAGGTGCAGCGCATCCCCGCCAAAGAGCTTGACGACCTGCGCTCGCCGCTGCGCTTTCTCCTCGGCCACACCGAACTCGAAAAAGAGATGGACAGCCTGGCCGCAGCCGCCGCTCCCAACGGCTGCTTCACCCTCACGGGCCAGCCCAATGGACAGGAAAAGCGCGTTACCCGGATCACTCTGACAGTGACTGCTCAAGCCAGCATCGTCGCCATCGAGATGGAAGAGACTGACGGCGCGCTCACCCGCTTCACCTTCACGGGCGAACAGCCCAATGTCGCGATTCCCGATGACGCTTTCCACTTCACTCCGCCGGCCGGCGTGCCCATCGTCAACGCGCTGCCTCCGGTTTAGGTTTGGCGGGAGCCGTCACACGATTGAAGGAGAGAAACACGATGAACGATCTGGCGGAATCTGTAGCACACGCGTTTGTGCGCGCCATCAACCGGCAGGACGTGGACGCCCTTGTTGAGCTGATGACGGCCGAACATCGGTTTATCGATTCCCTGGGAAACATTGCCGAAGGCCGCGAGAAATTGCGGGCCGGATGGGCCGCGTACTTCCGCATGGTTCCCGACTATACAGTCGCTATCGAAGAGACCTATTCCGATGGCCCTGTCGTCGCTATGCTTGGCTTGGCTCAGGGTACCTACACCTCTGACGGACAACTTAAGCCGGAAAATCGGTGGTCAACTCCGACGGCCTTCCGCGCGTTCATCGAGGACCAAAAGGTCGCGGAGTGGCGCGTCTACTGCGACAACGAGCCGATTCGTCAGCGCATGACGAAGGGCGCCTGAAACGGGCGCCCGGCAGCCGGCCATCTTCGACCCCTGAGACATCGAGTTTCATCAACCAAAAATCCGGGGACTTCAAGATTCAATACAATTTCGCCAAGAGAACTCCGTCATCAGATAGTGAAGCCTTGCCAGCCATTGTTGCGCTGATTTCACGTGGCGGGCTTGCTAAATACTGCGCTTCGGCGTATTTTACTAACTAGTTAGTTAAAATGTCTGCAATCCTTCCAACTCGCACCCAGGCCGAGCGCGCCGACCAGACGAGGTCTCGCATCCTCGACGCCGCGGTTCGCGAATTCAGCGAAAACGGCCTGGCCGGCGCACGCACCGAGCAGATTGCCGAGGCTGCCGGCGTAAACAAGGCGCTGCTCTACTACTACTTCCAAGGCAAGGAAGCCCTTTACGAAGCTGCTCTGGAATCGGTAGCGGAGCGCGTCATGGCCAGCAGCATGGCGGCAATGACCGGAGACCGCACGGCCGGTGAGCAGGTGATTCGATTCGCACTCAACCACTTTGACCGCATCCACTCGCAGCAGGCCTTCCAGAGCCTGATGCAGCAAGAGATGATGCGCCTTCATCGCGGCGAGGAGAACGCGCTCACGCACATTATAGAAAAAGTCTTCCGGCCCGGAATGATGCGGCTGCGCGATCTATTCGTCGAGGGCAAGCGCAGCGGAGAACTGATCCAAGCCGACGAGTGGCAGATCATGTACGCCGCTCTGGGAGCCAATGTCTTCTATTTTCTGTCGGCGCCGATGGTGGGTATCATGCTGGAGAGAAATCCACTGGAGCGCGGCGCCATGGAGTTCCGGCGCAAAGCCGCCATCGAGTTTCTGGGATTGGCGATTTTTATCGACCGCAAACACGGCGCTGAGGTGGCAACTCGAGTGCTCGCCGCTACACCGATGCCGGCGAGCAGCGAATTCAATATTTTTGAGAGGAAAGTCAAGTGAACGCACGCAATCGAGTTTTTGCCATTCTGGCCCTGCTGACGGTGGGTTCGCTCATCTGGTATTTCGTGACCGTCAGGCCCAAGGGCGACCTGCAACTGATCGGCACCGTGGACGCCAACGAAGTGCTGGTCAGCGCGCGGATTCCGGGGCGCATCCAGACACTGACGGTCAAGGAAGGCGACACCGTACAGGCCGGACAGTTGATCGCCGTGATCGAGAGCGACGACCTGGAGGCAGCGCTGAAGGCAGCCGAGGCCACCGCCGCCAGCCAAAGTTCGAAACTCACCGGCTCAGTTGAGACCGAGCACCAGAACAGCGGCGAAACCACCAGCGCCACCGTGAGCGCCGAGGCGCAGGTTCGCGTTGCGGAGGCGTCGCTGGCGCAGTCGCAAGCTCAGCTCGAACATCAGCAAGCCGATACCAGCCGCACCGTGGCGTTGGCCCAGCAGGGCATTATGAGCGCGCAGGCGCGGGACGAGCAGGTGACCGCCCAGCAAGCCGCGCAGGCTGCCGTGAACGCGGCGCGCGATACCCTTTCCGCGGCCCAGGCCAACCTGCGCCAGGCGCGTGCCCATGAACTGCTGACGGCGGTTTCGGCGCAGACAGTGGACTCGACTCGCGCCGATGTGGCCAATGCCCGCGCCCTGGCCGACCAGGCCCGGGTCGAGAAGAGCTATGCCGAAGTTGTCGCGCCGGTCAGCGGGCGAGTCAACGTATGGGCTGCCCGCCAGGGCGAAGTTGTTGCCATGGGCGCTCCTATCGTCACCATCATGGACCTGACCCAGACCTGGGTCTACGCGCCGTTGCCTGAGACCCAGGCCGACAGCGTCAAGTTGGGCGACAGCCTGCGCGTGGTCATGCCCAGCGGCGCAACCGTCTACGGCCAGATCATCAACAAGGCCGCCGAGGCGGACTTTGCCACGCAACGCGACGTAAGCAGCCGCAAGCGCGACATCAAGACCATCCAGTTGAAGCTGCTCATCGACAATCCCGGCGAAGAATTCGTTCCCGGGATGACGGCTGAGATCTACATTCCCAAAAGCAAGCTGGTGAAACAATGAGCGCGGCTGCCGCGGACAACGCCCCGGCGCAAAAGGCCGCCGCTATTGTCCCCGCAGCTATTGTTGTGGACCACGCCGTCAAGCGCTACGGTTCCTTCGAGGCCGTCAAGGACGTGAGCTTTACCGTAGCCGACGGCGAGATCTTTGGCCTGCTGGGCCCCAACGGCGCCGGCAAGAGCACGCTGATCCGCATGATGACCACGCTGATGCCCATCACCAGCGGCAGGGCCATCGTTGCCGGCCATGACGTGGCCAAAGATCCCAATGCTGTGCGGCGCGTCATCGGCGTCATTCCCCAGGCCCTCACCAGCGACCCCGATCTCACGGTCGAAGAAAACCTGAGCATCTATGCCAAGCTCTACAGCGTCCCCAGGGCTGAGCGCGCCAAAAATATCGCCGAAGTGCTGGAAGCCGTTGACCTCACCCAGTGGCGTGGCGCGCAGACCAAAACCCTCTCCGGCGGAATGCGGCGCCGGCTTGAGATTGCGCGCGGGCTGGTGCACAATCCCGAGATCTTTTTCCTCGATGAACCGACGACCGGCCTCGATCCTGTCTCCCGCATCGCGGTCTGGGAGATGCTTGACAACCTGCGGCGAACCCGCCATCTGACCATGCTGCTGACCACCCACTACATGGAAGAGGCCGATAAGCTCTGCGACCGCATCGCCATTGTCGATCATGGAACGCTCGTGGCCCTGGGCACGCCCATCGAACTCAAGCACAGCGTGCCCGGAGCCAACGTCGTCGAAGTGCACTTCGACCGCGAGTCCGAAGAGTGGCAGAAGCGCCTCGAAGGCATGGAAGGCGTGACCAGCGTACAGGCCGAGAGCGCGGGATTCTATCGCGTGCTCACTTCTTCCGGCTCCAAAACCACCATGCAATTGGTAGAGCTGGCCGCATCCCTGGGCGAAACGCTCACTTCGCTCAGCGTGCAGAACACCACGCTCGACGACGTATTCGTCCACTACACGGGCCGCCAGCTTCGCGATGAGCAGGTCAAGCCGCCGGCATTCACCCTGCCGCCACGCCCCGGAGCACGCCCATGAACAGAATGTCCGCAATCATCGAGCGCGAGATGCGCAAGTTCTTCCGCTCGCCCACACTGATGATCATGTCGCTGATGATGCCGTTGCTGCAGTTGGTAATCATGGGCAACGCCTTCGGCGGCAAGATCGTGGGCGCCAAGGTGGCCGTAATCGACTACGATCACGGTCCCGAGGCCGTCAGGCTCCGCGAAGCCTTTAATGCCATCGCCGTCAACATCAAGACGTTCAAAACTATCGACTATAAGGACGAAGTGCAAGCGCGGGAAGATGTCCGCACCGGCAGAATCGACGCCGCCGTTGTCATCCCGGCGCAATACTCCCGCCGTGTTTACTCACAGGACGCCCCCGAGCTCGGCCTGGTTGTCGATAACTCAGACCAGTTCATGTCCGGCTCCCTTGAGGCCGAAATGCAGTCGTTGGTTGCTGCTCTCACCTCTCCGGTTATCCAGCCGCGCCTGGCCAACTCCATAGCTCTTGAGATCGTAGAGCTCTATCCCTATGTCAACTACATGAAGTTCCTTCTTCCCCTCACCATCTCGCTGGCCATGTATATCTCGGTCATGATCGGCGGCGGCATGTTATACATCGATGACAAGGCACGGGGCGTGCACGAGGGCTATCTTGTAACTCCCATCACCAAGTTCGAGTTGGTCTTCGGCATGAACATCGCCGGTTCAATGAAGGCCGTGCTGGCCGGCATCTGCATTACTGTAATCGGGTCGCTCATGGCCGGTCTCGGAGTCATCTTCCATCCTTTGGCCCTGGCAGAGCTTCTTTGCCTCATCGTTGCATCCTCCATCGCCTTCAACGGCATGATGTTCCTGCTCATGGTCCGCGTTGATGACCCGCTCGTGCCCCGCGCCATGTTCGGCGTTCTCAACACCCTTCTCCTCTATCCCTCGGGAGGCATGTATCCCATCGCCGCATTTCCGCGCTGGCTCCAGGCAATCTCGGTCATTGACCCCTTCACTTACTGCGTCCACGGTTTCAAAGCTGTGCTTCTCAAAGATGGAGGCTTTGTAGCGATTCAATACGATCTGCTGTTCTTGTTTGTCTTCGGCTTCGGCACGCTGCTGATCGCCACGCCGCTGTTCAAGCGAACGCTGTAGATCGCTTGCCAATTGCCTGGTTTTGATGGGGGGAGCGCTGTCGATCGCGCACTCGTTCATGCGGAGGAAAGATTTCCGGCAGGCAAAGTCGAATGTCCGGAATGCAAAGAGGCGGTTCATTCCTTGTGGGAGGATGGACCGCCTCGCTGCGTATCTTCGATTTTTGCGCCAGGATGCGGTTTTTACTTACTCTTCCAAATCCGCGTCCCTACCGGCTCACGATCGGCGTACACGCGCCACTCCTGCATTTTTCCCTCGTCGATAAAAGCCCGAAACACTGCAGGCGGTCTCCGCGGCCCCAACCTTCACCGAAAACCTGCGCCCAAACCCCTCACGCGAAGTAATCGATCTGCTGACCCTCGATCCGCCCCACCGCCTGCCCGTGGGACTCAACCTCGACGGGCTCTTCCACCAGCCCGTCGTCTTCGTTCTCGTCGTCCTGTCCGCCTGCGGCCTTCTTGCCGCTGCCCGAGTAGCTGTCGTCAGCCGGTTGCGACGGCTTCTCAATATCCAGAACTCTGGAGAGGTCCGAATCCGCCGGTGGAGTCTTCATGACTGGCATGGCGCGAATTCCGGCGATTGGGCTGATTTCCATCTCTCGTCCTCGTTGAGGCTCTCGCTGCTGATTTCTATCGGCAGAACAATGGGAAACTTTAATGCGCCGCATTTCTGGCTGAATTCGATACAACCTGTCCGAAATTTGTACAGTCCTCCGAACCTTCGACGCCCCGCCCTCCAAAGAACCCAGCGATCCGAACTTGCTACACTGGGGCCATGCTGGATGAATTGGAATTTCGCCGCCACGCGGAAGTTGCCCTCGAAGAGCTGAAACAACATCTCTTTGAACGCGAGGAGGAGCAGGAAGCAGGCTTCGAGGTCGAGGAGCAGAATGGCGTGCTCAATGTCCTTTTTGAAGAACCGGCCGGCAAATTTGTGATTACGCCCAACACGCCGGTGCGCCAGATCTGGATCTCGGCGCTCTCCACCAGTTTCAAACTCGATTGGGACCAGGCGGCCTCGGTGTTCGTTTTGCCCCGCACCGGCGAAGCACTCGCGCCGCTCGTTGACCGGCTGATCGCGGAACAACTTGAAAGCTAGCCGATTTCGTTCTCGGATTATTGCTTCACAAATTCGAAGGTGCAGGGGCGGCCTTCCACTCGAGTGCCCGTACCGTGCCTTTCATCGAAATGTGCCTTGATGTGATAGCCAAAGTCGGTGCCCCTCGGCGTATCGGTTCCAGGAACAAATTCCTTTGATCCCGTCTTGCCCGCAGCATACAGATTGCCCATTCCGTCGCCATTGATCGACCCATCGATCAGCAGCGAGCTTGGCTGACCCTCCGTTCCGCGCAGGCCGTGGAAATTGCCGTCCTTAACCTCACTGACGAACCGGTAAGAAAAGCCCAGGGCGCCTCTTGAGGGTTCGCAGGAGACCGTGGTTTGCCACTTTCCGTCGAAACGGACCGTGCGCTCGAAATGGTCGCGATCGGCGTGGTCAGCTTGATCCTGCGGAATTAACGACACCGGCAGGACAAGCAAAGCGACGGCGGTGAGAAGTGGGGCGGACCTCCGCATTGTGTTCCCCTTGTGAAGCAATGGTAGGGAAAATCCGCTCCGATTGCCAGCAAAAATCTGAGAACAGCAAAACGCGCCTCGCCGGCCTCTGAGGCCTGAGGATTCAGCCATTGCGGGCACACATATCCGCCAGGCAGTCCGCCACGCTCTGCCTGCCGCGTCCATGCACGGGGACTTGAGAGCCTTACTGCTTCACGAAGTCGAATGTACAGGTACGCCCGACGATGCCCAGACCCTGGCCCTTGATGCCCGTACCCGTTGTCTCTTTGAATTGCGCCTTGACGTCGTAGCTGTATTCTTCGCCCTTGTGGGCGAAGACGCCACGGGCATATTCCCTTGACGCTACAACTCCATTGGCAGACAGTTTAGCCGAGCCGTCTTCCTTGATTGGACCTTCGATCAGAAGGTAGCCGGGTTCGCCGGCCGTGCCGCGCTCTGCCTTGAAGTTCCCGTTCTCGATCACGCTCGGAATCTTCCAGGTGTAGCCTTCGGTATTTCCTTTGGCAGGACAGGTCAACGTCGTAAGCCACTTGCCGTCGAAGTGCTCCGCTGCAATCAAAAGCCCTGGCATGAACACCAGGGCACAAACCACAACCATCCGGACCGCTTTCACTATTCCAGTCCTCCGTTGGTCCACCATCTTAACACAGCGTCTTTCCCGCTTCGCTCGTTTGAAAACACAAAAGAAAAGGTCCGGCAAAAGCACCGGACCCTCCCTTGACTTCATCTGTCCAAACTCTACGGCAACGCGTAGATGGTCTTGAGGACCTTCTGCGCAAGGTTACTGGGCAGCGGCGCGTAAGAAAGAGACGAAACTTCACCTTCGCCGGAATTAACCATCCAGCTCAGCATATCCTTCAGCGTCTTTTGGTTGGCTGGATTGATGGGTTGAGCCGGAATCAGCAGGTAAGTAAAGCTGGAGATGGGGTAGGCAGTCGCGCCCGGTGCGTTGGTGATGGAAATCCGATAGTCGGCGGGCATGTTCTTCACACTGGCCGCTGCATCTGTCACTCCCTGAATCGTCGCCTTGATGTAGTTTCCGGAGACGTTCTTCACTGCGCCAAAATTGATGTGATTCTGCAGCGCATAGATCAACTCGATGTAGCCGATCGAGCCGGGCAACTGACGAATCAATCCCGCCACGCCCTCATTGCCCTTGCCGCCCACGCCTACGGGCCAGCTGATTGAGGAGCCCTTTCCCGGACCGCCAGCCCATTCCGTGCTGACCTTGCTCAGATAGTCCGTCCAGATGAATGTGGTGCCGCTGCCCTCGGCGCGGTGAACCACGATGATCTTCTGGTCCGGCAATTTCACTCCGGGATTATCCTTGGCGATGCGGGGATCTGCCCAGGTCGTGATTTTGCCCAGGAAGATGTCCGCAAGCACGTCCCCGCTGAACCGCAGTTCGCTGACGCCGGGGACGTTGAACGCCGGCACGTCTGCGCCCAGCACAGTTGGAATGTGGATAAGCTTGATCTTCGAAGCGGCCAGCATCTCGTTGGTCATGGGCATGTCGGATGCGCCAAAGTCGACTAGGCCTTTCGTGACCTGGGCGATCCCGCCCCCCGATCCGATCGACTGGTAGTTGACCTGAACGCCAGGATGCGCAGCGCTGTACTCGCTAAACCACTTGGAATAGATGGGATATGGAAATGTGGCGCCTGCCCCGGTCAACTTCTGGGCCTGAGCTGCACTCAGCGCCAACATCAAAAACATTATGGCAACCAACGTCTTTTTCACGGTACGCTCCCTTGCAGTTTTACTGCCGTATCTCATTCTCCACGCCGTATGTTACGGGGATTTGAATCATCGGCGCTTTTTGGGCTGGTTTCGTGGACCATCTTGGGTACCCAGCGCCACGGCGCGTGAAAACAAAGAGGATGGGCCGCGACCCATCCCCTTCAATCCATCGGAATTTCCGCAGCGCTTATCGGATCTTCGCGGCCGATGCAGAATCTGCAATTGCCTTGGCATTAACTCCGCAAAGCGCATTGCCCGGCAAGTCAATCCTGGACGGTTCGCGCGATAGGCAAAGTGAAGTGGAACGCTACTCCTTTGCCAAGCTCGCTCTCTGCCCAGATGCGGCCGCCATGGGCCTGCACGATGTGCTTCACGATCGCCAGGCCGAGCCCCGTCCCGCCGGACTCGCGCGATCGGGCCTTATCGATCCGGTAGAAACGCTCGAAGATCCGTTCCAAGTGCTCCGACGCAATTCCTGGCCCGAAGTCCTGCACGGTAAATTGCACCTCGGACTCGAGCAGGCTGGCGCCCACTCGAATTCGCATGCCCCCCTTGGCATACTTCAACGCGTTCTCGATCAGGTTCCCGAACACCTGGTTCATGGCGTCCAGGTCGGCCATCACCTGCGAGTCCGGTGCGCCCACCGATTGAAGCTTCACGCCGGAGTCGACGACCAGGCCGCCAAGCGCATCGATTGCGTCCTTGACCAGGGCGCTGGCGCGCGTGGACTGTAAGGTTAGCTTGTAATCGGGACTCTCAACGCTGGCCAGGGCAAGCAGGTCCTCCGTCAGCCGGTTCATCCGCGTGGCGTTCTTCAGGATCACGCCCAGAAACTCGCGCGTGGTTTCAGGGCGCGAATCTCCGTCCTCGATTAGCGTTTCAACATAGCCCTGTATGGAAGTCAGCGGCGTGCGCAACTCATGGCTCACGTTGGCGACAAATTCCCGCCGCGATTTTTGCGCCGCCTCAATGCCCGTGACGTCGTGCAGAACCGCAAGCGCCCCGCCACTGGGCAGCGGAGCCGCATTAACCTCGAATACTCGTCCCGGAGCGAGCAAATGGGCGCGGCCAAAGCAAATCTCGCCGCGCTCCAGCGCCCCCCGTACGCAGGCCAGCAACTCCGGATCGCGCACCGAATGCACCAGCGGCCGCCCCGGATAAATCTGCGTGCCGGCTATCCGCTGCATCACCGCGTTCGACCAGCGCACGAACCCCTCCGGCGTAATGGCCACAACTGCTTCCTGCATCGAATCCAGGATTGCGGCCAGATCCTGCCGGCGGCTCTCCAACTCGTCAAAATTCTTTCCCAGCCGTTCTGCCGTCTGGTTCAGGGCAGTCTCCATCGCGGTCAGCTCATCCTCGCCGGTCGATTCAAGCCGCGCGCTTAGATCGCCCCCTGCAATCCGCCGCGCAAAGGCGACTACGCTTTCCAGGCGCGTCGAGATGCGGCTCGCAACCCAGGCCGCAAGCGGGATTGCAAGGGCCAGCGCAATCAGCCCGGAAAACAACTCTTCGCGGCCCAGCAGATACTGCGTCCGCCCCGCCGTCTGCTCCATCATGCTGTGAAAGATGACCTCCATCATCAGCGTATGGAAAACAAGCAGGAGAACGAACAAGCCGAGAAGCTTGGTAAAGAATTTATGGGTCAATGAGTTATTCGCCCTTGGGCAGCTCGAATCGATAGCCGGCGCCGCGCACAGTCTTAAGGTAGCGCGGATTCTCCGGATCGATCTCGATCTTTTCACGAATCCGGCGCACGTAGACATCCACGGAACGCGGCGTCACAAAGCGCGCATCTCCCCACACCGCGTCCAGCAGATGATCGCGGCTGAAAACGCGGCCGGGATGGCGCGCCAGGTAGTCGAGCAGGCGGAACTCGGTTGCCGTGGTGGTTGTCAGCTCGCCGCGCACCTTCAACTGCATGGCGCCTGCGTCGATCACCACCTCTTCAAAGCTGATGATCGAAGGCGACGTGGGCCGCTCGAATCGCCGCAGCACGGCCTTGACGCGCGCTACCAGTTCCCGCGTTGAGAATGGCTTGGTGATGTAGTCGTCGGCGCCAAGTTCCAAACCCAGTACGCGGTCGTTTTCCCCAGCGCGCGCAGTCAGAAAGATGATGGGGATGGTGGAAAGTCCGGGATGACTGCGCAGACGCCGGCAGACGTCAAGCCCGTCTCCCCCCGGCACCATGATGTCCAGCAGAAACAAGGCCGGCGGCTTCCGCTCGGCGTCGGCAATAACATTGATAGGGGTGTGAAACAGGCGCGCATCGAATCCCGCTGCTTCAAGGTGATGCTGCACCAGCCGTGAAATATCGGCGTCGTCTTCCAGCACAAATACGGTTTGGCTCAAACGGTCTGTCCTCACCCGGCGGCCATTAAGTTGCAAGCTGCTTCGGGCCGCACGGAACCATTAACAGAGTACTTCAGCCAGGCAAACAGATTGCAAACATTTGATGAATTTGCTCCTGCGCGAGCGCCCATCGGGCCAGTTCCAAGTGCCCGGTGCGCGGCTCGGAAGCGATGTCTTTTCTTGACTATGCCGATCGCGCTCTGCAAAAGTTCCTGCGCGCAGCGCGCGCTAACTTGCTCAGTCGTTCCCCGCCATCGCCCCCAGCAAGCTACATTGTGAGCATGATCTACCGCCCCTACCGTCCCGAAGATTTCCCCCAGCTCTACGCCATTGAGCAGGAATGCTTCCAGCCCCCCTTCCGGTTCCCCCGCCACTACATGCGGCAACTCCTCGCCAACCCCAACGCCGCCACCTGGATCGCCGAAGCCGACCAGCAGATGGACGGCTTCGCTATCGTCGAATGGACAACCAGCCCCGCCCCGGCCACCGCCTACATCCAAACCATTGAAGTCGCCCTCGCTCGCCGCAAGCGCGGCATCGCCGCTGAACTCCTCCGCCGCATCGAGTCCTCCGTCATCTCCGCCGGCGCCCAGGTCTTGTGGCTCCACGTCGCCGAAGAAAACACCTCCGCCATCCGTCTCTATCTTGCTCACGGCTTTCTACCCCAGGGCAGGCAAGAAAACCACTACGCGCCCGGCCTCGCCGCGCTAATCTTCGCCAAACAGCCAGACCCCTCACCGATCCGATGACATGCGCACGCCTCAGCCAGCCGTTCTATTCCCTATTTCCTGTCCTTAATCACTGCCCCGCATCCGTCCTCGTAATAAACGCCGCAACCCGATCGTGCAGTTGTTTCAAGCTCTCGTCCCGCACATAAACCATGTGTCCCGACTCGTACCAGTCGTACTCGATGTTCTTGGCCAGCGACTGCGGAATCGGCAGGTGCTTCTCCTCATACTGCGCCGCAAAAAACGGCGTCGCCAGATCGTAGTACCCGCCGTTCACCATCACCTTGAGCCGCGGATTGGTCTTCATCGCCTCCGCCAAATCCTGAGCCACGTTCACACTCACCGGATTACCGTTATGCTTGAAGTCCCATTGCGCGCTGCCGAACAGCGCCATGTGCAGATAAGTTTGCCCCTCGCCATACTTCAAATCGCGGCGCACATAATCGTTGAACAGCGATACGTACGCCGACGAGATCGCCGAGCTTTGCGGATCGTACTCCGCATTCTCGCTCAACGGATTCAGGTTCGGCCCCGAGAAGCGCGTATCCAGCCGTCCCGTTGTCAGGTCCTGGTCGTCCTGCAGCGTCTTCTCAAACTCCAGTCCGCTCACCCGCAAACCGGCCTTCAGCAGGTACGCCACCGGCAGCCCGGTATACGCATGCAGCTTCTCCGCCACCGCCTGCTTTTCTTCAGCGCCGATGTCGGTGCCCAGCGCCAGTGCATGGGCATACGGCCCGTTGGCAAACTCCTCCACCTCTTTCAGAAACGGCTCCAGCGCCGCCGGCTGCGTAGGCAGTTTCTTGTGGTACCACGCCGTCGCCGCATAGGTCGGCAACGCCAGCACGTACGGCAAGTCCACTCCCGGATTCCCCGACGGTATGTCGATGTCCGTGGTGAAGTTGAAAATCTGCGACAGCAGGATCACCCCGTTAATGTCCATGCTCTTGCTGTTTTCCAGGATGTCGGCCAGCACCGCCGACCGCGTCGTACCGTAGCTCTCGCCAAAAATGTACTTCGGCGAATTCCAGCGGTTGTACTTGGTCGTGAACCGCACAATGAACCGCGCAAACGCGTTGGCATCCTCATCGATTCCCCAGAATGCCTTTTCCGGCTCCTTGCCCAGCAGCCGTCCGAATCCCGTCCCCGGCATGTCGATGAACACCAGGTCGCTCACATCCAGCAAGGAATTGACGTTGTCCACCATCTTGTAAGGCGCCGCCGGCAGGTGCGTATCCGTGTCCGTCACCACGTGCTTGGGTCCCAGCGAGCCCATATGCAGCCACACGGTCGAACTCCCCGGCCCGCCGTTGTAGAAGAATGTAATCGGCCGCTCCTCGGCCTTCGCATCCTTCTTGAAGTACGCCACGTAGAACATCCGCGCCGTCGGGTCCGCATCCTTCGCTTCCTTGGGCGCGGCCAGCGACAGTTGGCTGTCCGGTTGCGGCTTTCCGTCCAACCCCAGTTGCGCATCCTGCGGGTCGGTCGCCCCCACCGTAATGGTTCCCGCGATCGCGTTGTAAGCAATATGCTGCCCACCCGCTGTCACCTCGCCCTGTGTCGTCACATCCGGCGGAGCCTTCTCCGCCGCCTTCTCCACACTCTTGTCCGCGCTCTTGTCTGTACTCTTTTCTGTGGCCGTCTTAGCCGCGGCCGCATCGTCCAGGGCAAAAATCGTGACCGGCAAAGCCAGCAACGCCGCCGCAAGCGCGGCCGCAAACACCCGTTGAGCTGTACGCATGTAATAGTCTCCAGATTTGGGGATCGCCTAAGAAGCCAGTATAGAACCAGAGATTTACCTTCCCCTGCTCACCGGACCCAATTCCCCGGCCCCTCGTCAATATTCCGCTTTTCTATTCCCTATTCCCTATTCCCTATTCCCTCTTCCCCGTTCCCTATTCCCTCTTCTTCTCGAACGGCTGCTTCACCGTAATCCTCGGCCGATCCTCCGCTTGCAACTCCTTCGCCACCTGTTCCACTTCGCGAAACACCCGCAGCAGGTTGCCCCCCAGAATCTTTCTGCAATCCACTGCCGAGTAGCCCCGCTCCATCAGCGCTGCCGTAATCTTCGGCAGGTCCGCCGCCGAATCGATCCCCTGCGGCAGTTGCCCGCTGATCCCGTCGAAGTCCGATCCCAGCCCCACGTGATCCACGCCCGCCACCTTCGCAACGTGGTCGATCTGGTCGATCAGCTCCTTGAGAGGCGGCCGCGGAATCCGGTCCGCATACTCCCTCTGCACCTTATCGATCTCCGCCTCGCTCGTCTCTTTCCCCTCCGCCTTTGCTTTATCCTTCAGCGCCTGCACCGCTGCCTTCATCTCCGGCTCTTTCGCCTTCATCGCGTTCCGATACTCCTGCGACACAAACCCCGAGAAGAAATTCACCTGCACCACGCCGCCCTTCGAATCCGGCCCCCCGGAGTTCGCAATCGCCCGCAGCATGTCGTCCGTCATATTCCGCGGCGCATCGCACAGCGCCCGCGCCCCGGAGTGCGACGCAATCACCGGCGCCCGCGTAATAATCAGCGTCCGGAAAAACGTCTTGTCCGAGACGTGCGACACATCCACCATCATTCCCAGCCGGTTCATCTCGTACACCACGTCCTTGCCAAACTCGCTCAGCCCCTCCTTGGTATGCGCGACCGTCGCATCGTCCGCATCGCCCGAGCTGTCCGCCCATCCATTCGAGTTGGCCCACGTCAGCGTCATATACCGCACGCCCAGCGCGTAGTACTGCCTGAGCAGTCCCAGCGAATTCTCAATCGAGTGTCCGCCCTCAATCCCCATCAGCGCCGCCAGCTTGTGTTCCCGGTGCGCCCGCTCGATCCCCTCCGCGCTCGTCACCAGCTCCATTTCGCCCGGATGCTTCGCCGCCTGCTGTTTCACCGCGTCAATCAGCTCCAGTGTCCGCCGCGCGTAGTGACCCTTGTTCGTCTCCGGCTCTACCCAGATCGAGAAAAACTCCGCCCCCAGCCCGCCCTTCCGCGCCGACTCCAGGTTGAACTCCCCGCCCTTCAGCGCATCGTCCAAATCGAAGTGCTCGTCCAGAAACCGCTGCGGCGTATCCGCATGGGTATCGATCACAATCGCCGACCTGTGCACCTGCGCCGCCGACAGCTTTTGAGCCGCCCCTTCTTTCCCCGCCTTCGAAGTCATCGTCTGCGTAGCCCCCGCCTGTGCAGCCCGCGTCTGTTCTTGAGCGCTCACCGCCGCCGCAGCCATCAAAATCGTCGCCGCCAGAACCACCCCCGGCGCCGCCCTCCAAATCACGAATCTCATCTCATGAACGCGCATAGTCTCGCAAGTGAGTCTAAACCCTCCCCCGCCCCGCCAACCCGCGCACTTGAACCCGCTGAGTCGCTGACTGGCTGGTCCCGCTTGAGCGGGTGCTCACTCGCTGCCCTTGTCCCAAGACTCGCCACTCCCGCCAACCCCTGATCTCTGATCTCTGATCTCTGCCCTCTGATCTCTGATCTCTGCCCTCTGATCTCTGATCCCTGATCTCTGACCCCTGCCCTTTTGCTATACTTGTAAGGTTCACCTCACGCGGAGGTGGCGAAATTGGCAGACGCACTAGCTTGAGGTGCTAGCGCCCAAAAGGCATAGGGGTTCAAGTCCCCTCCTCCGCACCAAACGACCTTCAGTCCGGCCTGTCCGGGCACCTTAAGTCCGGCCTGCCGGACAGGATTGGAAAGCAGCTTAGCAATGCAGATTCTCTTCTATGTTTTTGTCGTCGTTCACCTGATCGTGTGCTTCTTCCTGATCGGTGTTGTCCTCATTCAGCAGGGCCGTTCGGCCGACCTCGCCGGCGCCTTCGGTGGCCAGGGCTCGCAGACCGCCTTCGGACCCCGCGCCGCCGCCAATGTGCTCACCCGGCTCACCACCTGGTCGGCCATCATCTTCATGTGCACCTCCATTGGCCTGGTCGTCCTCTATAACCGCGCCGGCACTGCGCATTCCGTCCTTGAAGGTGCAAAGCCCGCCCCCATCGGCACTCCTGCCACGCCTGCCAAGTAGGGCCGAACCTGAACTTCGTTTCTTAGATCGAGGACCGTTACAAATGCCCCTTTCCGGAGAAGCCATCCGTCTCATGAACTACATTGACGACGTCGCCGTTACCCTGCGCCGCGTTCTCGCCACCATCCCCACCCTCACTCCGGAAGAGCGCGCCCGCGTCGCCGAGCACCTCATCCAGGCACGCCCCAACGCCGAAGACGTAGCCCAGGCCCTAGCCGCCAAGTAGCGACTCCGCGTGCCCACCGTAGCCATCATCGGCGCAGGCCCTCTTGGCCGCTGGCTAGCCCTTGAAGCCGCCCGCGCCGGCTTCCCCGTCCTCCTGGAGGACGTGATGCCGGGCAACCTCCATCACGCCCAGGAAGCACTTCGTGCCGTACTCGGCCCGGACGCCCTGCCCAATGTAAAATTCGTGTCCACCATCGAAGACGCCGTCCGCCAAGCCGATCTGGTCATCGACTGTGTCCCCGACGAGCTCGAATCGAAACTCGAAATCCTCTGGCTCCTCGACCGCATGGCCCCGCCCCGCGCCGTCTTCGCCACCCCCACCACCCGTCTCTCCATCGCTGACCTGGCCAACTGCACCTACCGCCCCGAAAAGTGCATCGCCATCGCCGCCGAAGCCTCCGCCCTCACCGCTGCCTCCACCCGGCAAATCCTCCTCCGCACCCCCCCCCGCACCGCGCCGGAGACGACCGCCCTCCTCGACGGCTTCTGGCGCCGCCTCGCCTTCACCCCCACCTTCGAACAGGAAGTTTCGCCAGATTAACGCCTCCAAATTGCTCATTCCCGCAACATGAGCGAAAAAGAGCGCGCCATTTCGCGCAGGTTTTTGCATCGACAAGCGCAAATTCCGCCGCAGGTCATTCATTCAAAAAGGCTTGGAATCAAAACTCCGCATCTATCAGTACTTCGTCATTGTTTTCAATAACTTACAGCCATAATGTCCGCCCTATCTTCCAAATTGTCCAAAACCGCCAAAAATATGTGTGCGTCCGCATTCACATTTCACTCGTTCCCCAACTTTCTTCGAAAAACCTCGGCCTGCAATCCAACATTTTGCGCCCCAAATCTCTCATCGCAGCAGTAGTTCTATTCACTGTCCACTGCCCACTGTCCANNTGCCCACTGTCCACTGTCCACTGCCCACTGTCCACTGTCCACTGTCCACTGTCCACTGTTCACTGTCCACTGTTCACTGTCTTTTCGTAGTACCGCACATACTGCGGCACCACCAGCGACGCGCAGAACCGCTTCTGGGCCGTGTGCCGTCCCGCCTCCCGCATCGCATTCAGCCGCTCCCGGTCTCGCAGCAAACTCAAGGCTCCCTCGGCCATGCCGTCCACATCGCCCACCTCGTAGAGCAGCCCTGTCTCCCCGTTGTCGATCAATTCCGGAATCCCGCCCACCCGCGTCGCGATCGACGGCACCTTGCACGCCATAGCCTCCAGCGCCACCAGGCCGAACGACTCCAACTCGCTTGGCATCAGCAGGATATCGGCCAGCGGCAGCAGCTCGTTTACCCGCTCCTGCTTGCCGAGGAAGTGCACGCGGCACTGGATTCCCAGGTCGTGCGCCAGCCATTCGGCCGCCGACCGGTCCGGCCCGTCCCCAATCAGAATCAGTTGCGCCGGCATCTCCCGCGCCACTCGCGCAAAGATCTTCACCACGTCCACCACCCGTTTAACTGGCCTGAAATTAGAGAGATGCATCAGGATCGCCTCATCCGGCGCGGCCAGCTTCTTGCGTCCCTCGGCCCGCACGGCCTGGTCCTTGATGGGCGCGTAGACATCGCAGTTCACAAAGTTTGTGATCACTTCGATGGGTCGCGCGATCTCGAAGCTCTCAACCGTCTTCTCCTTCAGATAGTTGGAGATACAGGTCACCCCATCGCTCTGCTCAATCGAATAGCGCGTAATGGGCAGGTAGCACCGATCGAGGCCCACCAGGGTGATGTCGGTCCCATGCAGAGTGGTGACAAACGGCAGCCGCCGCCCGCGGCTGGCCAACATCTGCCGCGCCAGCAGCGCGCTCACCGAGTGGGGAATTGCATAATGCACATGCAGCAGGTCAAGATCATTGAATTCAGCCACTTCCGCCATGCGCGAGGCCAGCGCCAGGTCGTATGGGGGGAACTCGAACAGAGGGTAGCTAGAAACCGGAACCTCGTGATAGAAGATCCCCTCTTCCCGTCCGTTCAGCCGGAAAGGCTGCGAATAGGAGATAAAGTGCACCTGGTGGCCCAGAGCTGCCAGCTCGATTCCCAGTTCGGTGGCCACAACGCCCGAGCCGCCGTAAGTGGGGTAACATGTGATCCCGATGCGCATAAGGTAGTTCCCAATCTATTCTGCTGGAACAGGTTCCAGCTCCTTTGACGTACGTTGATCCAGCCGGGTACCGGGTGCCGGGTGCCCCCATTCAAGCGCCGCACTTTGACGCTTGAGTGGGATCGCACAAAACTCAACTTCCAACGCCTTCTATCAGACGTAAGCCTATCCCAAACTACCTGACCCCTCGGGCAATCTCCGCAGTCAGCCGCCCATAAGAGATCAGCTCGATCTCTGGAAATTCTCTGACTGCAAGCAGAGCTTTCATCTCAGTCTCTCGCGACGCCCTGAGGCGTGTACGTACCTTGTCCAGATCGGCGTCGTTATAGCCCGGATGCGTCACAAGTTCCCATGTGCCCTCTGGAAGCTGCCTCAGCAGCGACCGGACAGTGTCCGCATTCATGACCCCGGTTCCGACCATGGCAATCGTTCCGTTGGTAGTTGCAAATCCCTCTTCTGCAATGATTTGCTGGCATCTATCCTGCAGCCTGCGCAGCACATTCACCTCCGCCGCCCGCGCCCACGAAGCTCCGGCGGTGGCGTGCACTGCCCAAGCCGGCTCAAACGGATTCCGCACCGCCCGAATCCCCGCCGCCCGCGCGGCTCGCAAGACTGGCCGCAGTACCGCCGGAAACATGTGTGTGTGTTTGTGGGTATCGATGTGGGTCAGCTTGAGCCCTTGGGATTGAAGCACTTCAATCTGCGCCGCAGCTTCAGCCTCGACCTCGGCCGCGCTGATCCGCCCCGTAAACAGCCGCGGTAGAAATGCCCCGAGCGACGCCCTGAACGATCCCGTACCCTTCTCCACCAATGTAGGAATAGCGGAAGCCCGAAGCACCGCTTCCCCATCCACCAGCACCACATGGCACCCCACTCCCAGCGACCGTAACCCCGACGCCTTTTTGATGGCCTCGCCGGTAGCACCGGCCCGCGCCATCAGCGTCGTGCTAGTCACTACACCCGCCTCATGCAGCTCAAGAATTGACCGGTTAACTCCAGGAGTCAGCCCAAAATCGTCGGCATTGATAATCAGACAGCTCACCGGCTGAGTCTATCAAGGCCGGGCAGCACAAGAATTTTTCGCGCACCGCAGTTTAAGTCTGAGCAACCGTGCAGTCCTTGGCAGAACCCCGCTGGTATGATGAAAAAAGGCGTAAGCGCCTTTGAGCCACGTGTGGGCGGTTAGCTCAGTCGGTTAGAGCGCCTGCCTTACAAGCAGGAGGTCCTCGGTTCGAGCCCGAGACCGCCCACCATTCCAAAGACTAACTCCAATATCAACCTGGAGTTAGCTACATGGCGCCCTCCTCTTGAGAACTAGAACTCCTGCCGGTTTTTGGCATCAGTGCTGGTTTCAGCAGGAGTTCTACGGCGTCAGCGTATCACTACTCCCTCTTCAGCACAAGCGCTTCGACAGGCCCCCTTCAGGGAATGTCTCAGGCGTGGTGTGCGTGAAAGGCGAGGAAGCTCAGTGAACGAATTGAGCCCATCCACCACCACAATCAAGGTCATCGTCCGCCACGGCACGAAGTGCAAACGGGAGCACCCCGGCCTGCGTTCGGACTACAAGGACTGCAATTGCCGAAAATCCATCTACATCTATGAGAATGGCGAAGACCACCCAATCGCCGCTAAAACCCGGAGCTGGAGCGAGGCACAGAAGATTGCTCAGGAGGAGATAGACAAGCGAAATCCGGACAAACAAGAGCTGATGGAACTTAAAGCTCGCCTGGCGGCGGTTCAGGCGGAAGCCGAAGCAGCCGCGGCCAAGAAGGCTCTGACGATCGAGAAGGCGACCGAGCGCTGGTTGAACGCGCAGAAAGGAGTGGAGATTAAGACTGCTTCCACGCACCGCTGGGTGGTAGGCCGCGTTCGAGCCTGGGCCAAAGATAACAAGATTGAGACGGTAGCCGACGTCACACCCGACAATCTCAGCAAGTGGCGCGAAGACTGGTCGCCTGTTGCAGAAAAACCCTTCAGCCGGCTGGAGCCGTCGACTCAGGTCACCTTTCAAAGCTACTTGAAGGGCATCTTCCGGTATGTCGTCAGCCTTGGGCAATATCTCGAAAAGAGTCCGGCAGAAGGCCTAAAGCCGATCAAGACCAAAGGCAAGCCGGTCATACCGCTATCTCCGAGTCAATTTGAAGAACTGCTTGCAGCGATTCCTACCTGCTGCGCGGCTGACAACGGCATTCTGCACGGATTCGCGGCGGAACTGAGGGCACTTTGTTTGCTGCAACGCTGGTCGGGACTACGCATCGGCGACTGCGTTGCACTGCCGAGGGCGGGGCTCGAAGGCAACCTGCTAAACCTAATACTGTTCACTT
>PLOG01000004.1 GCA_003142935.1 Acidobacteriaceae bacterium | reverse complement strand
TTTGCCGCAGGCCCGGGATTTATCACTGGTCAGATTCTGGTTGTGGATGGGGGATTGGGGGAGGGAGGGATTCATATCGCGCCATAAACTATTGTTAATTAAAGAGATAAGAAATCACGTCGGCAAAATACACCCAAAAGTACACCCTTCGATAATTGGACTGAGGCTTAGTGTCGGATTGGGGAATGCCGAACGCCACCGTGTGAAGGTGGCGAGGAAGTAGCCGGATGATGATTTAAAAGGGGTTATAAGCCGGTACAGCGGTCAAAAACCGGCATTCCGGGCGCTATTTGCTACCAAATTGCTACCAAATTCTCTAACTGTTTACCAGTGGGCCAATAGGGCTGGTCGTGGGGGGCCAGCCCGAACTTCTTCCATCCTCCCTGTCGCGTTCGACTCGTGCCATCGCGCAGGACTCTCCAACTCGGAAGGTATATTTATGGCCTTGCTTCAGAGTAGAATGCAGAGTCGTGGACCTGATTACCCTCATCAGTAGACCAGAAGGCAAAACGCTGGAGTTCAAGCGCGATCTCTCGTCCCCGGACGGCGTGCTGAGGGCCATCGTCGCGTTCGCCAACACCTCTGGCGGCGTTCTAGTGCTGGGAGTCGAGGACGGCACGAAGAGGGTCAAGGGCATCCCAAACATATTGGCGCAGGAAGAGCGTCTCGCCAATCTGATTGCAGACAGCATTTCTCCAAGGCTGGTCCCCTCAATCGAAGTGATGCCCTGGAGAAAGACTCAGGTCTTGGCGGTCGAGATCTATCCGAGCGCCAGCCGGCCACACTTTCTGAATCGGTTGGGTATGGAGGAAGGTGTTTTTGTCCGTGTGGGTTCAACGAATCGGCGGGCGGATCTGTTTCTGGTCGAGGAGATGCGGCGCTACAACCAGGTCTCCTCGTTCGACGAACAGCCCAGGCCGGAATTGAACTCGGAAGCAATTGACTTCCGAGCTGCTTCCGAGTTCTTTAAGCCAATTCGCAAACTGACACGCCCTGAGCTGCAAACTCTCAAAATCGTAACGAACTACCAAGGCCGGATTGTGCCGACTATCGGAGGCATCCTCCTATTCGGTGCCGATCGGCTAAATCACTACCCGGACGCATGGATTCAAGCAGGCCGATTCGCTGGCAACGACCGGCGCCGGATACTCGACTCCACGGAGGTGCGCACTTACCTTCCAGGGGCTGCCGAGGAAGTGATCGCATTTTTGCGGAAGCACATGACCCGTGAGGCAATCATAGGCTCCGTGAAACGAACGGATCGCTGGACGTTTCCGGTGGTCGCGGTCCGCGAAGCGATCATGAATGCAATCGTCCATGCGGATTACGCCCAGCGTGGTGCTCCAATTCGTGTTGCCTTGTTTGACGACCGACTGGAGATCGAGAATCCTGGCCTGCTCCCGTTCGGACTCACAATCGAAGACATCCAAAAGGGGATTTCTAAACTCCGCAACCGCGTCCTCGGCCGAGTGTTTCAGGAACTGGGGCTAATCGAACACTGGGGGAGTGGTATCCAACGAATGACCGCGGCGTGCCGGGAGAGCGGGCTGGATGCTCCTCAATTTGAAGAGATCGGGACACATTTTCGAGTGACGCTCTCGGCCATACCTCACCGTGCGCCAACTACGGACGCTCGAAACGAGGCTATCCTTGCCGCACTAGCTGCAAGTTCTGAGGTTGGACTCTCAACGTCTCAGATCGCAAAAATGATCAAACTCTCTCCACGCGCGGCCCGAACACGTCTCGCATCGCTTGTCGAGCGAGGATTGATTGTAGAAATTGGGAGCGGGCCGCAGGACCCTCATCGACGCTATCACCTTGCATCTGAGAATCACGTGTAGTTCTGCTCCGCCTGGGAGAAGGGTATAGGGTGATCTGCAATGCCGCCGGTTTCATATTGGGCGCATTCGGCGCCAAATTCGCAGTCCGGCTCGGATTCGAGAGCAGGGTGGCAGCCATTGTCCGTTCATCTGGAAGCTGTCGCGCGCATAGCGCGCGAGTTGGCTTCAGCGGCCCGCCCGCCTGACGAAAGACTCGCAAGTCTTGCAAATCTTTCCGGGCTGCTGCATGACTTCGGCAAGTACACCGACTGCTTTCAGCAAATGCTGCGAACCGGTCATGGACGATGCCAACATGCGATCCACGGCGCGATGCTTGCGCACTTTGGGGCAGAGGGAGCGGCACGGAAGCCTGGCCTGAACACGGTGATGGCTGCCATCGCCGGCCATCACGCCGGACTTGCGGATTGGAGCAACTTTCGGGAGAAGCTTAGCGAGCCTCGGTATCGGCGCGAGGTTGAGGAGATTCTTGCGAGGGCCTCCGCTGACTCCCCGGAATTAGGGCGCATCGTGTCCGGACTGGACAGTCAACAAGACACTCCCCCTAATGCAAGGAAAGCACGCTTTGATCTATTTGTGCGGATGCTTTTCAGTTGCCTTGTGGATGCGGACCGGTTGGACTCCGGTGGTCGTACTCCGCTACAGGAGAAGTTACGCGCCGCCGAGCGCCTAGATACGCTGCGCAAACACATCGCCTCGCTACAGATGGACTCGCCGGAGGGACTGGTGAAGCAGATGCGTGCGAAGGTGCTGGAGGACTGCCTAAATGCGGCTTCTGCTCAGCCGCGGCTCTTTTCGCTTTCGGTGCCGACGGGCGGCGGCAAGACGCTGGCGGCAATGGCCTTTGCTTTGCGACGGGCGGCACTCTTTCCAGAGCGATTTCGGCGGGTAATCGTGGTCATTCCTTATTTGTCGATTATTGAGCAGAACGCGCAGGTATATGCCCAAGTCTTTGGACAGGATGCTCTGCTGGAACATCACTCGGGCAGCATCCAGAAGCTGGTGAAACACGACGAGGACCACTTCATCCCTGCCGCCGATAAAATAGACGAGGAGGAAAGACAATTTCAGGAGACCGGATTGCGTCCAGAAACAGAAAACTGGGATGCTCCGCTCATCGTGACCACATCGGTTCGGTTTTTCGAGAGTTTGTTTTCAAACCGTCCTTCGGACCTACGGCGCGTGCATAACATCACGCGTTCAATCGTGATTCTCGACGAAGTGCAGACGCTGCCGCGCCGGCTGCTGGGACCGCTGTTGGACATGATGAAAGAACTGGCCGAGGATTGGGATACGAACTTTGTCTTTTCGACAGCGACTCAGCCGGCCTTTGAGCGTCCGCAACACAAAAAGGACCTCCGCTGGGCTCCAGGAACACTCACCGAAATTGTGCGTGACCCTGCCTCGTTGCATAAGGCGCTCAAGCGTGTGGAGATCCACTGGGAAATCGATCATGCGGTTGGCTGGCAGGAAGTAGCGCAGCGTATGACCGCCATGCCCCAATGCCTGGTCATCGTGAACGTGCGCGACCACGCCAGCCAACTCTATGAAGAGGTGTTGCGTATTGCGGAGGAAAAGGGTCTGCATAAGCAAGGAGTGTTTCATCTTTCTACGCGCATGTGCGCGGCGCATCGGTTGCGTGTGTTGGAGAAAATTCGCAAGCGCTTGAATGCAGGCGAATCGTGTCATGTGGTATCGACGCAACTGGTCGAGGCTGGCGTGGATGTTGACTTTCCGCTGGTGCTCCGTGCGCTGGCTCCGCTGGATTCCATCGTGCAGGCCGCCGGGCGCGCTGACCGCGAAGGGAAATTGACGGCGGCGCAGGGCCGGCCCGGCGGAAAGGTCGTAGTCTTTCTTCCCGAGGATGAACGAATGCCACCGAATGAGTACGCAGAAGCTGCTGCCAAGACACGCGACATTGCACAGGATGCGCTGGAACAGGGCAAAAGTGTACAGGTGGACTCTGCCGATGCCATGGCGGAGTTTTTCGAGCGCTATTATGGCCAGGTTAAAGACAAATACCTAGGCTCGGAATTGATCGAGATGCGCAAGGAACGGCAGTTTGCCACTTTGGCGAGAGAATTCGAGATGATCAGTAGCCGCTCGAAAGACATTTTTGTACCCGATAATGCGGAAGCGATTGCCGCAATCGATTCGTTGCGTACAGAGTTGCAAAGGATCGGTTCGTTCAACCCGAAACTGCGAAGAGACTTGTTCCGCTTCCTCCAGCGTCACGTTGTGGGATTGAACCCCTCTGAATTCAGCAAGGCTCATGATGTGATTGAAGAACTTGCCAAGGGTAGTGAGGTTTGGGTAGCTGTTCAACAGGCTTATAGCGATCAGCTTGGACTCATCTTCAGTCCTCCTCTGGAGAGTTTTATTGTCGATCGAAACGTGTAGGTACATTCCTGAGTAATACCTTAGTATTTACTCCCCATGAAGAGAGGCTTACGCCAAGTATATATTTACCCTGTCACCGCGTTCTGTCAGTTAAAGACAGATGCTCCCCTTCCTGAATAATCGAGGAGTCATCGCTATGCCCATGCCGAGTATTCGAGTCAGGGTTTCAGGGGATTACGCCTGCTTTACGCGCCCTGAAACGAAGGTTGAACGCTACTCATATCCGGTGATGACGCCCTCGGCGGCACGCAACATTCTGGACGCCATCTGCTGGCGCCCACAGATGCGCTGGATCGTGACCAGCATCACGGTGCTGAAGGCGATCCGCCTGATGAGCGTTCTCCGTAACGAAGTCCAACACAAAGCGACTATCGAATCCATCGCAGCCGGCGACGGGAAAAAGGACAAGAAGCAGAGTATTTCGTTCAAGGCAATTCGGCAATGGATGGATGAACCTTCGAGATTCAGGCCACTCATTGCCGGAGCGGGCAACGGCACGGATGGAACGCCGCGCAATACCACACTGCTGCGCGATGTCGCCTACTGGATCGACGCTTATCCGCAGATTTTTGATGCGGGCAGCGACGCCACTGGACCCAATAATCCGGAGAAGTATGTAGCCATGCTGAATCGGCGCGTCGAAAAGGGGCAATGCTTCCAACGGCCTTATCTTGGCTGCCGCGAATTTGCCGCCGATTTTGGCCCTCCGCGAGAGGGCGATCAGCCCATCCCCGACTCGATGGAGATTGGCCGTATGCTCTACGACATTGCCTTTCTGCCCGCAGGCAATCAGGCCGCCTTCTTTGATGCACGGCTCGTCAATGGTTTGCTTGACACCGACCCAAGCCATGTTTTGCACGAAGCGGCCACGCGTCAGCGGGTTCTCGGATGTTCCTATCAGCCCAAACACGATTTGACTCCAGGCGTTTGCCGAGAGGAGGTCAAACCGTGTTTGTCCAACTGCTAGCCGAGTATGCCGACAGAAACGAGGAAGTTCGAAGGCAGCTAGACGATCCTGCATGGGATTCCAACCGTGTGCCGTGGTCGATCTCCATATCACCACAGGGACAATTTCGGGATGTTATGCCGAATTTCACCTCCGAAACGATCGGGAATGCGCAGAAACAGATCGCAATGGAGATGGACTTTCCCCGTTCGCCGGTGAACCGCAACAGCGGGGAGCACCCGCTGCTGGGCAGCGATGGAATTGAGTATGTACTCGGCGCAGGAGCATGGACAGTTGCAAGCGGGAGGGATAAGGCGAATCGGCATCACGAGGCTTTTGTTAGGTTGATCCAAAAGGCAGCGGATGAAACTCGGGATGAGGCACTCCAATCCTGTGTCCGATTCTACGATGATGCTGTAGAAGTCGAGAAGGCGCGGGCAGCCTTGTCGGAGAAAGGCGCGACTAGTTCGCAGAATGTTTCTCTTTACAGAGGTGGGCAACTTGTCGACCGCGAGGCAGTGAAGGCGTACTGGAGGCGACACTATGATGCAGCTTTCAAGAAAAACGTGAAGAAATTTGGCATTACTTGTGAGTGCATGATTTCTGGACAGAATACCCTCATAGCGCCCACCCATGAGCCAGTGAAAGGTCTGGGGAATCTGGGAGGACAGTCGAAGGGTGTCGCACTAATGTCTTTCGATAAGGATTCATTTGAATCCTACGGATGGGACAAAAATCAGAACAGCCCGGTTTCCCCAGAACGTGCATTGGCCTACGTTCTCGCTCTCAACGACCTTCTTCGTGGGGATAAAAAGAGTACGCCAACCCGCAAAGACTTTGCAGGAATCGGGTTCATCTTTTGGCTGCGAAATCCTGACGATCGCTTTTCCGCCGATATATTTTTCCCACCCAGTACGAAAGAAATCCAGGCACTTTTCGATCTTGAAAGAGTCAATCCGGATCCAAACCACTTCTACATGGCTGGAGTATCGGGAAATGGCGGCAGGCTCCGCGTTCGATATTGGGTTACAGATACTCTTCCTCGTCTACTGGAAAACTTCAAGACATGGCACGAGGATATTGAGATTGATTACCCGTGGAGCGATAATCCACATCCAATCTGGCCAACTAAAATTATCGATGCGATTTATCAAAAGCGAACCAGCAAGGCGAAGGAAAAGAAGAAGAAGGAAGCTTCGTCGCACCTTGTGTTATCCGTCTTAAGAAGGATGATCGAAGGCAGGTCTTGCCCTCTTGGATACGGAGTGTTGACGGCTGCGTTGCTGCAATTGCGTCATCCGGCACGACCGGAACCCAAGACTGGCAAAAAACAGAGTTCAACCCAGAAGGGACCACTGTCTCCACCAAGTCTTCGCGTCTCTTTGGGACTGATTCGCATGTGCATCAATGATCTACGCAAAGAAGGAGTGAAGCCGATGAGTAAGGGACTCGACCCGGAGTGTGCAAATCTCGCGTATGTATACGGCAGGCTGATGGCTGTCTACGAGGACTTGCAGAGCACACTAGCGTGGAAATTGAATCAATCCAAAGTGAATCGCACGGTGACGGATCGATTCTTCAGTCTGGCTTCGACGCGTCCGGCAGCAGCGTTTGCTTCGATGGTTCCGCTTGGTCTGAGCCATTTGAAGAAACTGCGCGGGTTGAAGAATGGGGCTGGAGCCGCAACTAATATCGAGAAAAGGATCACGGAAATTACTGGCCTTTTGAATTCACCATGCGCCGGACTGCCTGTTGCAGGCGAATCAACTTCGAAACCGTTTTCTGCCAATCTGACGCTTGAAGAGCAAGGAATGTTTGCGATTGGCTATTATCACGAAAAGGCTTATATCCGCAGCAAGAAGCCTAAAAGCGGATCGGGAAGCTCTGTGGGCGACGAGTTGGACAGCGAACCATTTGAAGAAACTGAAACGGATGAGGAGGAGTAAGATGGCCGCACTTGAAAATCGTTATGATTTTGTTTTTCTCTTCGATTGCCAGGACGGTAACCCGAATGGTGATCCGGATGCGGACAACAGGCCACGTGTTGATCCACAGACCGGAAACGGACTGGTTTCCGATGTGTGCCTGAAACGAAAGATCCGCGATTTCGTTTTTTGCGCGAAGTCCGCGCAGGGTTCCATCGAGCATGGATACGACATCTTTGTGCTTGGTGGAAATTCACTTGAACAACGGCAAAAACTTGCCTATGACCACCTTCAAGACACGGCTGAATGGAAGGCAGAGAAGGATGCAAAGAAGAAGGTCGCTCAGGTTGCCGACTGGATGTGCGAAAACTTTTTTGACGTAAGGACTTTCGGCGCGGTTATGAGCACGAAGGAGTACAACTGCGGCCAGGTGCGCGGCCCTCTGCAAATTACCTTCTCGCGTTCACTGGACAAGATTCTTCCCTTGGAACATACCATCACACGCGTCGCTTACACCAAGGAGGAAAAGCGAGAATCCACAACCGGCGAGACAGAGATCGGAGGCAAATTCACAATTCCCTATGGCTTTTATGTCGCCTACGGATACGTCAACCCGTTTTTTGCGACCAAGACCGGATTCTCGTTGGCTGACCTGGAATTGACTCGTAAGGCACTTGCGAACTTGTTCGAGCTGGATCGTTCTGCTGCCCGCGGAAATATGACTGTTCGGGGCCTTCCAATCTTCAAGCATGATTGCAAGCTGGGCAATGCGCCAGCACAGAGCTTGTTCGACAGTGTAATTCGAGGAAAGCGTGAGGGCGTAGATGCTCCTCGGTCCTTTGCGGATTACCAGATCACTTTGCCTAATCAGGCTGACCTGCCAAAGGGAATCACTCTCATCGATGGTTTGCGCGAGGAAATTCGCTGAGTGCTGGCGCCCATGTATACAGAAGAGGATCTTCTCCCGCTCTCCGGTCTCCAGCATCTCGCCTTCTGCGAACGGCGCTGGGCGCTGATTCACTTGGAGCAGCAGTGGGAGGAGAACCTCTTCACCGCCGAAGGTAAACTTCTCCACGAGAAGGCACACTCCGCCGAAATTGAATCTCGTCCCGAGGTCCTGGTTCGGCGAACTCTTCCACTGCGGTCCTTTCGACTTGGCATCTCCGGGCAAGCCGACATTGTCGAGTTTCTGCCGTGCGAAGCTGCGGAGCCGGGTGTTCCCATGCCGCGCCGTAAGGGGCTCTGGAAGCCATATCCAGTAGAGTACAAGCGGACCCGCGACAAACACGGCAGC
>PLOG01000133.1 GCA_003142935.1 Acidobacteriaceae bacterium | reverse complement strand
ATTAGAATGTCGACATGTCTGTTGACAACACAGGATGAAGTCCGTAAAGTTCTTACGGTGGTCAACATCGTCCGGTGTTGACCCTTTGTGCGCAACCTTATTTCCCAGGCGGAGGAGCGATGAATCGCCGTGATTTCACCAAACTGTGCGCGTCTGCAGCTATGGCTAAAGTTGTACTCGAGCCCACTGCTCTGACGCAGGTTACCGGGGCCGGGAAGAACGCCGATCGCCAGCAGGTCGACGCCTACGTCCGGCGTGAGGGGATGACGTGGATTATGGGAACGTCCATGGCAGAGCGAACAATCGCGCTGCGCGATGGCCGGCTCGTGCTCACTTCACTCAGGAATAAGCTCTCCGATCGCGAATACCGTGAAGCAGGGAGGGATCCGGAGGAGATCCGGATAACAGTAGATGGGGTAACTTTGAGCGAGCAGATCGCGAATTGGACGCTGGTGAGTGAACGCACCCGGCAACTTAGCCAAGGCGAGATGCAGCTGGATATTAAGCTAAAAACAGGGTCTGTGGAAGTGACAAAGCATTGGGTGATCTATCCCCACACCGCTATCGTTCGCGAATGGCTCTCGGTTGAGAACATGTCCAGTGGTGAGGTCAGGATTTCGGATCTCTTTTTTCTCAACACTCGCCCGCTGGGAGCGAACCCGGATCGGCTGGAGCTCGATTACATTAGCGGGGGAGGCAACTTCAACGGGAGCCAATTGCTGAAAACGGAGAGCGTTCATCGCAGCTATGAGCACATGTTCGACTCAGCGGCTGGCGTTCAGACGGGCAATTATAGTGCCTATCTGCCCCTTGTTCTGCTCCGCGACTCTTCTTCTGGAGATAACCTCGCGGTGGGTTGGGACTATATGGGCCATTGGTCGCTTAAGGTGGGCGGCGAAGCAATGAGTGTGGCGCTTAAGGTGGCCGGGTATGATGCCCAGCTAAAACCAGGCGCTCAACTTGACACACCGAAAGCCTTTACAGCGGCTCTGTCGGGTGATCTGGACGACATCGGCAACCATCTTCTTGACTGGCAGTTCCAATACTTTTGGGAATTCACCAACCCAGAGTATTTTGGAAAGACCCGCTGGGCTGTGGATTGGCCCTCGCCGTGGGTCGGCGACGGAGGAACCCCCAGCGCCGACAATTGGGGGCGCCGTCTCGCTCTCGATTTGCGCTACACGGATCTCCTGAGGGAATGCGGTGGAGACATCTTGTGGGACGATGCCGGCTGGTATGACGCGTGGGGGAGTTGGAATGGTCCAGATTGGGCGTTGACGACCGCCTATCTTCGGAAGCACGGGATGAAGTGGGCGCTCTGGCTTCCGACCTTCCTCGCGACGGAAGAAAGCGCGATTGGACTCCAGCATCCGGACTGGCTGATATCTCCGGGCAAAATGGTCCTTGAACAGTCGATCAAAGATACAGTGATATGGCAGAAAGCGGTGATGGATAAAAGTGTAGCCAACTGGGGAGACTTTCAATACCGCTACGACATTGCTCCCGCGGCCAGCGGAAACGACACCAACCTGTTGGCAGCTGACCAGAATTTCCGCTCTTTGCTGGAGCAGTTCAAAACTGCCCATCCTCGGAGTGGAGTAGATGCATGCGATGGCGGCGGCCGTTGGATCAGCTACGATCTCGCCAGGCTGGCGGAATCCGGAGAATATACCGACGGGGGCGTTGGGCCTTACAGTGGTTACTATACATCGCTGATTATTCCTCCTGACAAGGTACATAACGTTACCGATTTCGATCACACCTACTACAACCCGTCGAGTGATCGGACACACCTGGCGCTAGATCCAACATGGTATCGCGATCCAGGGGACGGCCCTGACCTGGAGTTCATCCGCAAGGATTGGGATATCTACCATTACCTGATTGCCAAGGGCGTGGCGGGGCGTGGGAGCCACGTCTTTCGGCCGCGCGTGACCAACGATGATCCCATTTGGTATTTCCAGAGGATGGATGCGGAAGGTGAGAGCGGGATCATCATCACCAAGCACGCCAAACGCGGCCCGGCGTATTTCCTGGTAAGTAAGCCATTGTCAAATACTTCAGGCGACCATTATGAAGGCGGCACATGGTCGATGACACAGATCTTTACCACGAACGCCGCAACGCCGGATACCGGGATCTATGCTGATCCTATTGATAACGAGTACCGGTACTATGGCGTTCCAGGCGAGACCTATGGCCCAATGAATTTCCGTTATCAAGGGCCTCGGGGCGAAGAATCGTATGTCACTCAGATAGGCAAACACGGCGCGCTAAGAACAGTCGAAACGGCATTCTTTGGATTAGCCTTTCAGGTTGGCGAAGAGCCGCTGATCATCTCCGAGCTCGGGCAGTATGATCCTGGTGGACGTGACGGGTTCAGCGAAAACAGCAATCAAGGTGTGTATTCATTGATGCTGATCCGGGCGAGCGATAAGAATGTGGTGGCTTCGGTTACGTTAGATATGAGCCGCGCTCCGGCGGATGCGCTGGGTTTCAAGTACGCCAAGCTGGCAACGCCTATTCGCCTTGAGGCAGGCCCGGACAAACCAGTAATTATCCTCCCAAAGGGGCTTCAACCAGACAAAACTTACGAGGTTCAGACTTACCACGCGAGGACCCATGGACGCAAATCTGGAAAACAACTCATGGCGGAGGGTATCAGCCTTCCGGAAATACTGCCAGGGGAGCTACTCTTTCTGAACCTGCCGAACTATCCTGGATCGGGAGCGGACAAGGTCAACCCTGAGCCACCCTCTGGTGTAACCAAACAGGTGGGAACCAACCTTGGGACCCAGGGCATTGAGGTAGCTTGGTTGCCCGGACGCGATAACAACTGGATCTCTTACTACGAGGTCTTGCGGAATGGGGCACTTATCGGCAAATCCGCCAATGGAACGTTTTACTTTGACTACCAGCCGGGCCACGAGCTTGCGGCGGAATATCAAGTGAGAACCGTTGATGGAGACGGAAATCGCAGTCCCCTTGTCGCCGCTCAGGCGGTGCCTGGAGATGGGGAAATGCATCAGGCCCTAGGGGAGTTCTCGCCCACTCAAGGCGCGCATGGTTGGAAGTACGAACAGGCGAGCGACAGTCAGAAGTATGAGGAGCTGAGCTGGCGGACTGAAGGTTATGAGGGCCTTTGGGCGGGCTCCGATCTCGGTCGCATAGGAAGAATTTGGGCGCAGCCCTCGGCTGGGGCCGAGCTGGCAAGGAGCTTCACCATTCAGGCGAAAGGGCTGGCCAGCTTGTCTGGGGAGATACAAAAGGATCCCTGCGCGAACTCAGATGCGCCCGTCGCAGTGAAAATTGAGCACAACACGAAACAAATCTGGCCATTGTCGGGCTGGCTCGAGGTGCCACATTTCGGCGCCCCGGTGAAGTACGAACTTAAGGACATCGCTGTGGGTGAAGGGGACGTGTTGCGCTTCGTCGTCAAGCGTAATGGCGCAAATCGGCCTCAGCCAATCATTTGGAATCCGCTTATCGAACTCAAGCGCGCCAACTAACTTCTTTTCACCAGCGAGGTGCCCCGTCGACCAGGCATGACGAACCGGACAGCGGAATAGTACCTATTGTCCTGAGTCTGAAGTTTGCATCATAAATGGCCTGTCATCCTGAGCGGAGATTGGCGCGCATTTTGCGCCAATCGTAGTCGAAGGACCTGCGGTTCGGGGCCTCAACTTATGAAATGAATTTCTGACTCACCACACTATGAATCATTCGAACAAAGGTGAGTTTTCGGCAAGCCTGCG
>PLOG01000101.1 GCA_003142935.1 Acidobacteriaceae bacterium | reverse complement strand
GCAATCGCTCGAAGGTAGATGGTGTACACAAACCCGCGGTAACGGCAACCGGCCTGTGTCGGAGAGGGGAACTGCGAGCATTTGGACATAGTAAGCACCTGCCGGTTTGTTTGATGAAAGAAATGCGCGCCTTGTGAAGTGAAAGCAGCCTTCGAATATCCCGGAGGAGGGACACGCGCCTATTAGCTAGTTTACCTTCTTCAACTGTTCGTCGATTACGCTTTGCGGAAGAGGATAGAAAACGCCGAAATTCTGGACGTCCTGCTGGCCTTCCCTGCTGAGAATGTAGCGCATAAACTCTCGGGCGCGATAATCCATTGGCTTGCCGGGCTCGCGATCGATATAGATATACGCATCCCGCTTGAAGGGGTAAGTACGATTCTGGACATTCGCTTCGGTGAGCGGAACGTACGGTCCACCGTCCTCGGAGAGATCGATCTGTTTGACGTCAGGGTAGTTCTTGGAGTGAAGAATCGGGCCCCAGGCAATACCATACTTATCCTTTGAAAGAGCCTCGTACATGCGCTCGCTGGCGACCTTTTGGCCTTCAGCGCCGGGGACTATCTCCTTTTCTTCGACATACTCCCGATAGTTCTCGTTCCACTTATCGGACCAGTGAAAGAGCTTACGCTCTACGGCAATCTCGAATCCCGGAGCAACATAGCCGTATGTCTGGATTGGTTTGCTCGCCCATTCGCCGGTCAAGCCGAGCTCGCCCCAAGTGCGAATGTTCTCCGATGCCGGCCTTGCGTATTTGCTGGTGTAGAAAATGCCGTCCCATCCGCCGGTGCGCTCGGAGCCAAAAACCTGATCGAGCTGCTTCATGGTGAGCCTGGTAAGAGGATTGTCCTTGTTGACCACGATCTGGATCGCCCAGAGGGTTCCGCGTTTCTCGTAGCCTCCAGTTGCGACTGTAATCTCGGCGGGAAGGTATTTCTTGACCTCGTAGAAGGGGAGCAGGTCGCTAATCTTGGCATCGTCGCCCGCAGGCGCTACATCGACACCCAGGATGTAGAGGCCGGAGATCGCGCCTTCGCTGGACATAGTGAAATTATTGCCGAACGTAGCGTCGGGATGAAAGCGTTGGAATCCCTTCTCCCAGACCTCGACCTGGCCCTTGAGCGCGCCTCCGAATACACGAATAGCGCCTTGTACATTCACCTCAGGCTTATACGGCGCGAGCAGGTTCGGATTCGGGCTTTGCGCCGCAATGGGCAGGCTCATGGCGAAAAGTACCGCGCTAGTAATGACCATACGTTTCATATATTTTCTCAATTCTCCTATGGGTGCTTCGAGTTTGTCCAGCAGCGCGGATTAGAGAGACGACAAGTCAACTCCAAGCAAGTAAGGGGATATCGCCGCGATATGAATATCCTCTGAAGCTTATATGAACTTCCCTTAATAGACATTTTACCGCGGCGATTTCGACTTCTGCGCACATGCGCTGAAGATGGGTGAGGCTTTTTTCATCTGAGTTCCATAGTTTATTCATCGAGGACAATCATAAATGTAGTTTGTAGAGAATCGGCATTCACTTTGACACTGTCCTAAGGTTACAGATTGCTGTCAGCTCTTTTGAGCCTGGATTCATTCTCTTTTGCACAAACCAGAGTGTGCGTACCAGACGCTATAACGCTGCGGAACCAGACACGGGGAAGATGACTGATTTCACCGTCAGCCGCCATCGCGTTGAATCAATCTGGGAAGCTCTGCTCTGAAACTGGCGCAATTGTCAAATGCGCTTTGTGAGATTTTCACCGGGATGGTGGTATGTCATTGTGGTTGGTCATCGTCAATGCTCTGGTTCCAATAGCATTTGTCATTGGGCTCGGCTATCTGGCCGGTCGAATAGGCCTGCTTAAAGCAGCTAGCAGCGGTATCCTCGCGGTTCTGGCCCTAGAATTCTGTTTGCCGTCTTTGTTGTTCAATGCAACGGCGAACATGCCAACGTCGGAGTTCCAAAACTGGCGATTCTTTCTTGGTATTGCCCTGGGATTGCTGGCCATTTATCTACTGGCTTTGGTAATTGCGCTTGTCATCTTCAAAAAGACGATCGCACAGAGTTCGCTCCAGGCTCTCTGCAGCTCGTTCCCCAACATGGCATTTATGGGCATCCCATTGATGATTGCTGTGTTTGGGCCATCGGCTGTTCTATCGGTGGTTATCGGCAATCTCATATCGAGTTTCATTTTGCTGCCCATAACCCTGACTTTCCTTGAGGCGAGCCGCTCTGCCCATTTAGCGCGTAAAGGTAGCGCTGTGCTTTGGATCGCTATTCGGAGTGCTCTCAAGAAGCCGTTGGTCTGGGCTCCGCTCGCAGGCATTGTGATGGCTTTCACCCATATTCCGATGCCCCCAGTTTGGGAGAAATCATTTGGACTGATTGGGAATGCAACATCAGGCGTGGCGCTATTTGCCATGGGGCTGGTCTTGAGCGGGCTGAGGTTCCGCATTCAGGCCGCTGTTGCAACCAACGTCGTACTCAAGAATCTAGCGCAGCCTGCCGTGATGTGGATGCTTGCGCTGTTGCTGGGGGTTACAGGTACGTATCGCCGCGAGATGATCCTGCTTGGCGCCCTTCCGACAGCTTCCATGGTGACAATGTTCGCGGTTCGCTACGATATTTACACAGACGAGTCGATCGCGACTGTTTTACTCAGCACTCTCCTCTCCATGGCGACTCTTTGCGTTGCTATTTTTCTGACACGTTAAATCTCGATTGGCTTACATTTAGCCCGCCGGATCGAAGAAGGAGATGCCTCACCCCCAGAGTCCGTTATGTGCGTACCGTCCATGGCCTCGACTGGTATTAGTACAGACGTCGAAAATACTTCATACGGCCATAGCGGTTATTCAAGTTTTCTGAGCTGTTCTTCGACCGCCTCTTTGGTCAGAGGAAGAAACTTGCCATCCCTGGCGATAGCCTCCTGCCCTTGCCTGCTGAGGACGAAGCGAAGAAACTCCTTCAACTTTGGATCAACTGCGTGGCCAGGAACGCGATCGAGATAGAAATAGACTTCGAGCAGCAGTGGATACGTGCGATTCTGTACGTTCTCAATCGTCAAGGGAACAAACAGCGATCCAGGTTTGTCCGCGAGAGCGAGCGTTTTGGTTTGAGGCGTCAAAAACATAACGCCGCTGTATCCGATGCCATAGGGGTCCTTCGACAAGTCGACCATAAGCTGCTCTGCGGCGATCTTTAGGGTGCCGTCCGGGCCGGCGTAATTCGCATATTCTTGTAGCGACTCTGCCCATTTGTCACCCCCCTGAAAGACCATTTGCTGAAAGTCGCGAGCCATGCCGTACTCCAAATTGAGACCGTAAACGTGTATCGGCGCGTTTTTCCATTTACCCGTAAGGCCAAGCTGTCCCCAAGTGCGTATGTCTTCCGCGGCAGTGCGTCCGGCCTCCGGATGCCA
>PLOG01000060.1 GCA_003142935.1 Acidobacteriaceae bacterium | reverse complement strand
TATGCCCGACACACACCTAGATTCCCCATAAAAATTTATCCTTTCAAATTATGATTCAATTTTTCTGTATTACCGTGAAGATTTATCTTCGCGGGCTTTAATTGAGTTGAGAATCAAATCTAGTTCTAAAGCCATCTCGTGAATTCGTTTTGTTTCGAATTCTGTGAAACGATCAGATATAGTCTCTACCAAATTAGAGAATACGTCCTTGTCTCTATCAGTAATGCTTGCCATTGTTTTTAATCTCCCTTAATTTAATGTGCCTGTCCCTCGCGGAACGAAGTGAGTATGTTCCCGAACCTGTCAGGTGTCAAGGAGTAACAGGCTTCAGCACACCTGGCTGAGCTTGCGAACTTGCTCAAACAGTGCGATTGAGGTCGCTCGATAGTGACAAGGCGCATCAGATGCCCAATTGACGGAAGAGATCGGCGGCGTCTTTCGCCTGATGGACATCTACCCTTTTGGCGAGCTGCTTGCGGACCTTGGCGGCTCTTTTGCGCTCGGCAGCCCTTTTGCGGGCTTTGGCGGCGGCCTTCTTCGCGGCGGCCTTGCGGCGGCGGATTTCTTCTGTTGAGTACATGGTGCCGCGGCATTTTTTTGCGCAGCAGTTGCAGATCGCTTCGTCTTCGCCGCCGTCGTAGAGGCAGTAGTCGTAGGTGATTTCCTCGGCGGGAGCGATGTTTCGGATGGCCTTGATCCAGACGTGGCCGTCCTTTTCTTCGGTTTCGCAGTTGGGGTCGCAACTGTGGTTGATGAACATGGCCATGGAGTGGCCGTCGATGACGATCTTGCCGTCGCCCAGTCCAAACAGGTAGGTGATGGGCGAGTCCTCGTAGCTGAGGTCGGCCTGCTCTTTGGTGAGAGGGTGGCCGGTGTATTCGGCGACGCGCGCGCCTTTGGGGATGGCGGCGGTGGTGTAGCAGCCGGCGGCGTGGATGGCGGAAGAACGGATCATCAGTCCCATGAATGTGCGATGCTTTCCTCTGGGGCGGGATTGTGTGGAAGTGGAAATGCCTTATGGTCGCATCGTAACATTTGAGGGGTGAGAGAGATTGGAATGAGACAGGGCTTGGGGATTGCGCTGGTGGTGGCGGCCTGCCTGGTGGCGGCGCCGGTGCTCCTTGCGCAGGCTCCGGCGGACAAGAGCGCAGCGGGACAGAGCCAGGCGGACGGGAATGGGAAGAAAACTGCGCCGGCACAGGCCAATCCCGCGGCAGGCGCTAATCCGTTTCCGGAGGATACGGGCAATGTTCCGGTAATGCCGTCGAAGCTGACGCCGGATATTCCGCCAGGAACTTTCAATGACGCCGATAACGCCGCGGCTTCGTTGCCGGGAGACGATTTGGATCCGGTTCGGAGTCCGGACCAGGCGAGCGCGGGGAATGAGAACGTAGACGAGTTGGAATCCAGCTCGGATGTGAAGAGCATGGACAGCCTGCTGCCGAAGCCGGGCGACGATCAGACGGGGAAGAAGAAGGGCGGCGTGATCGACGAGGCTCCGAAAGAGACTTCGAAAGAAGACATCACCGTGGGCAAGTATTACCTGGACCAGAAGAACTGGAAGGCGGCGCAGTCGCGGTTCCAGTCGGCGCTGGTGCTGGCGCCGGAGGAACCGGACGTCTACTGGGGGCTGGCGGAGAGCGCGCGGCATTTGGGGAATTTTGCTGAGGCGCGGGCGAATTATTTGAAGGTGATTGAGTACGACCCTGGGAGCAAGCACGCTAAAGAGGCGCAGAGGATTCTGAAGGACCCGGAGATGGCGAACGCCAAGGCGGCGCAGTAGGGGCCAGGGCTAGAAGCCGGCCCAGCGCAAGTAGGCGGCGATGATGGGCTGGCCCCAGAGGCTGCTGACAATTCCACCAATACAGAGAAAAGTGCCAAGCGGGAGTTTGCTGGTGGCCCAGCTTTGGGGATTGGTGTGAGCGGAGGGTTTTGCCAGCAGAATAAGGGCGATGGCTGCGCCAAGGATGGCGGCGAGGGCGAAGGAGAGCAGGGCGCCTGCGAGGCCAAGCCAAGCGGCTAGCAAGGCCATGAGCTTGGCGTCGCCCAGGCCGAGGCCTTCGCGGTGGCGGAGGAGCTTGTAGAGCCAGCGGATGAGGAGGATCAGGGAGGCGGCGATGAGGATGTGGATCAGATCGACAACTGCCGCTGACTCCCAGGTTCCTCTGTCGAGCCACCATGAATCATCAACGGGAGCAAGAATGGCTGTCAGGATAAACCCCAGAGTGATTCCGGGAATGGTGATGAAGTCGGGAAGCCAGAGATTCTCCGCGTCGAGCGCAGCCAGAGCCACCAGCATCCAGTAGAAGACCATCATGCCCAACGTGTGCGCCAGCGCGACATCGATGGCTGGCACATCAGGCTGGCTCTTTACTTCAAAGAAGCCCCAACCTTGCAGCGCCCAGAGCGCTCCTACTGCGAGCTCAACCAGCGGATAACGCCAACTGATCGCGGCGCGGCAATTGCGACAGCGGCCGTGGAGGATGAGCCAGCTCACTAGCGGGACGTTCTCCCACCATGTCAGCGTGTGCTCGCAGTTGCGGCAGTGGGAGCGGGGGTGGACGATGCTCTCGCCGGCGGGCCAGCGGCTTAGGCACACGTTTAGGAAACTGCCGAAGGCGAGCCC
>PLOG01000044.1:7896-35737 GCA_003142935.1 Acidobacteriaceae bacterium | reverse complement strand
CCGGGCTCTACTTTGCGCAGTTGCTCGACCGGTCGAAGGTGCTGAAGGCGCTGAACACGCCCACGCTGGGCGACTCGCTGCTGAAGCCGGATGGAACCCTGTGGATGGCGGATCTTGGCAAGATGGCGCCCAAGATCAACTGGGATGATCTGACGCAGACAGCAGCCTTGCCGCTGGGAAGCTGGCTCAAGGTCGATCCCTGGGACGACTCGGTGCACATGCTGGACGCCAAGCGCTATGCGCCCATGAACGCCCGCGACAAGATGCCGTTCGAGGTGACGCCGGTCTTCTACAAGCTGCAACGCTACGAGTCGGCCCATGTGGAACCGCAGGCTACACCGGCAGCAGTTGCGCCGCAGTCGGGTGGCCAGCCTGCCACAGGGCAGGATAATGCTCAGCCAGCCGGCCAACCAGCCGGCGGCGGAGCATCCAGTCAGACTGAAGGCCAGCAGACCACAGCCACTGCGCAGACACCGCAGTAAGATCGGCTGCGCAAAGCCAGGAACGTCGAAGGCTGAGATCGCATATGCTGAAGGCGTGTCTCTTGACTGGAATCGCGGAGCGCTCGCGGAGGGACTTGCCTGCTACAGCAGAGGCGAGTTCTTTTTCGCGCACGAGCATTGGGAGATCGTCTGGCTGACCCTGGAAGAACCTGAAAAGTCTTTTCTGCAGGCGTTGATTCAGGTAACGGCCGCATTCCATCATCTTCATGCCGGAAACTCCGCCGGAGCGCTCTCTCTGTTGCGGAGAGCGCTGCAGCGGCTTGAACTCTGCCCCGCGAATTTTAGAGGAATTGCCGTCAAGCCCTTGCGCGCAGAGCTCTCCGAATGGGTCCTTGCGATCGAACGCGGATCGTCTTCACTGCCGGCTGCACCTCCGCAAATCCTGCCTTTGGAGCACGACTGAATCCATGCCCTCACTCAAGGCAGACGCTCCCGACAAACGCTACTTGCCTGCGGCGCGCGGCTTGATCGACTCGTCGAGATAATCCGGCTGGCCGCTGACCTCAACCAGATGCGGATGCCTCTCGCCGCCATGGTAGTTGATAGTGAATGTGCGGATGTAATCGTCATTGACTGCCAGCAGCGTGATCGGCTGCGTACTTTCTTTTGAGCCTTTGACCGCGTCGTCGAGCACTTCCTTTGTGTAGACGCGGCCATTCACGCCGATGATCTTCATCCCCGAAGAGAGACCGGCCTCAAATGCAGGACCGCCCACAATTGCATCGCTTACGGTCCCGTCGGGAGCAATCTGCAGCCCGATTGAAAAGACATCGCCACTCTCGGCGCCGCGGCGTCCTTCCGACTTTGCAGGCTGGCTGTTGAACTCCACTTTCCAGCCGCCGTTTTCGATGCCGCCCATGGGCGCATCCGCTGAAGTGGAATCGAGCCTGGCGTGGAAGAAGCTGGCCCAGTCAAAAGGCACAATCGCGTTGAGCGCGCTCATCAGTTGGTCGAAGGTATAGGTCTTCACCTCCGCGCCGTTATTGGGACCACCATGGAAGCTCAGGCAGAAATCGTCGATCGATTTCTCGCCATGAGACTCGCGATGAATGATGGTGGCGACTTCAAGCCACACCAGGTCGCCCTCGTCGTAGTAATCCGTGCCGCGGCGCCAGGTGAACCATCCACCTCTCTCGCGGCCAAGGCCTGGCTCTGCGGAGGCAGTGTCGAGCAGCGGGCGCCACGTACGGCCCGGACGTCCCGGTCCGAGTGCGGCCGCAATGCCGGCCAGGTGTTCGTGATATTGCTCCGCGGTCCACAGGCCACTGCGCGCGGCTAGCATCGGCCCCAGGTAATCCGTCAGCCCCTCGTAGCCCCACAATAAATCTGTTTCCATGGGCTCTTCGTAGTAGGGCACCGTCAGATCGGCCGGGCGGCGAAACTTCCCGTTCCAGGAGTGAACAAACTCATGCGCCAGCAGGCCCCCCAGTGACATGCCTGAATTGGGCGTGAGCAAGGCGCGTTCGGGCAGGCGGCTGTCGTTCGATTCGTGATGCTCGAGGCCGAAGTGCGCCACATGATCGCTGAGAGCCAGGATGAAGTGATAATCGCGATAATGGCGCGCGCCAAACAGCTTGCCCGTCTCGGCAACCAGATTGACCAACTCCTTCTGATTTTCCGGGCTCAAGTTCAGCGCGGCTTCGCTGTCCGAGGCCAGATCGAGCTCATGATGGATGGGTTCGCCGGGAGGCGTAATGTCGATGGCGCGATAATACTCGCCGGCAATCACCGGCGAATCCACGAGCATATCCAGTGAGATCGGCTTGAACGAGACTTGATTGCCCGATTGATCTTCAACGGGAAGCGATGTGCCGAACTTCCAGCCATCGGGCAGCAGGAGTTTCGCTGAATAGCTCAGTTGCTGAGCAGTCGTTCCGGCCGGATAGAGGATGACGTCATTCCATTCCAGGACCACCAGCTTGTCCGTTGCCGAATTGCCTTCCGGTTCAACGAAATCGAATTTCGCATCGAGATGGCTCACTCCGCCAGGAATCTCCAGGTGAAACGTGAAGACATCCTTCAGATCGCGCTGCCAGGGAATGGTCTTGCCATCCGCCTCAAACTTGAGTCCCGTCAGGCTTGTGATTGGACCATCGGGGCCATGCTCGCCGGGAATCCACTTTGGGTAATAAAGCGTCAGCGGTCCGGGCTCAACCGGGATCGTTTCATGAACGTACAAAATCTTCTGTTGAGTCTTGGTGGCATCGACGGTCAGCGGAATCGACTCGCTGGTCAGCACGGCGGGCGCGGCCAGAACCGCGATTGCAATCAGACAGGAAAATGCGCCAAGGCGGCAGCGTTTCATCCGGAAACTCCAAGGAGAGGAAAATCTCAAAAGAACATCATACCTTCAAGCGGCAAACTCTACTCAACCGGTTGCCATGGATCGGCAATCGCACCTTGCGCGCGACCCGCCAACTCCCCTCACGGCTTGGCAGGCGCACTGGCTGGCGCGCTCGGATAAGCCTTCTCCAGGGCGTCCTTGAACTGCGTGAACAAAAGCAACCGGGGAGCCTCCAAGCCGTTTGCGAACGAATGAATCCAGAGAGAACCACTGAGCTTCCCATCGGGTTTGAGCTGGCAAATTTTCAGCAGATCGTCTTCCCGGTCGGCCTCGCCGCCGGCGCCGAATCCAGGTCCGCGCTCGCGTTGCTGCCCTGGAAATTGTCCGACCTGCTGTCCGGCCTGCTGCCCGCTCTGCGAACGCCCCAGCGGATCCTGCCCGGCTTCGATTCCGCCCCCGTTTTCGATTCCGCTGTTGACGTTGCCTGCCTGTCCTTCGGCCAGCCGCCCCTTGCGAACCACGAACACCAGATCGGCCTTCTCGCGCTCCGCGGTAAGGGTGTAGCGGCCCCAGGCCTTGATCGCATCTCTGAGGTCGGCAATGGCCAAGCGGTCCGCGGTATCCAGGCCTGGATTGAATTCTTCTCCGTCTATCGCTTCCACATACACAAAGCGCGCATGTTCAAAAACCTCTGGAAGACTGGGCTTCTTCTCTTTCTTTTGCGCCACCATCGTCGCAGGCAGCAACAGCAGAAGCAGAACTTTCGCTTTGAAAAGTTTCATGCGGATACCTCGGACCGAAGGCGCGGTTTGCCGCCGCCATCACTCTGTGTAAGACGTAAGACTACGCCGGTTGTGCGATGTTTTGCTCTTGAAATTCGTGCACGGGTCCGGCTGCTCAATGCACTACCGCCGCGCCAGCATCACCATCAGGCCAAAGATGAGCAGCGGAACCAGGGCCAGGCCCGCATAGAGCAGCATCTTCCGCCCGCCCAGGGACAGGCGCTGGTGCAAGGCCAACCGGTGTCCTCCCTCTTCCACGCCCACCTGCTCCTGGTGTTCCAGATCCCAGGCCATCTCGGCGGCCGTCGCGTAGCGGTGGCGCGGGTCCCGCTCCAGCGCGCGATACAGAATCTCCTGCAACTGCGGCGAAATCGCGGGGTTCAGCTTGTTCGCCGGCTTGGGGTCGTTCAAAACTCGTTCGTTCATCACCGCCAGCGGGTTTGACCCGGTGAAAGGCGGCTGGCCGGTCAGCATCTCGTAGAGCATTGCGCCCAGTGCGTAGATGTCGCTGCGCTGGTCGCCGCGCTGGCCCTTCACCTGCTCCGGAGAAATGTAGTCCGGTGTCCCCAGCAGCGGCGAGGGGCCGGCAAAAGTCAGGCGTCGCGCGTCTTCCTTCATGGCGATGCCGAAATCAATCAGCTTGATGCGGTTCCACTCGTCCACCATCACGTTTTCCGGCTTCAGGTCGCGGTGCACCACGCCGTGCTTGTGCATGTAGTCGAGAGCGTCGCAAATGCCCAGCGCGACGATCTCCGCGCGGTCGATCGGCAGCTTGCGTTTCTCATTCAGAAGCGCCCGCAGCAACTTTCCGTCTACCCACTCGATAACCATATACAGGCGGCTGCGCTCTTCCCCGTCGTAGGTCTTTACAATGCCGGGGTGATCCAGCTCCTGGCCGATCTCCTGCTCGCGCTTGAAGCGCTCCAGCAGAACCGGGTCCGACTCCATCTCCGCATGAGGAATCTTGATGGCCACCTGCCTGCCGTCGCGCAGGTCCGTAGCCCGGTAGAGCGTCGACATTCCGCTGTGGGCAACAGTCGCCTCCAGGCGATAGTGGTCCAGCGTTGCTCCGGCTTCCAATGTGGTCATCGGTGCATACAGCATAGCAACTTCAGTCTTCCATGCGAATCGTAAGAAATCCGCAAGGGAAACGCAGGAAAATCGTGGGCGACCGCCAAAAACCCCTGGAATCGAGGACACAGTGGCCCCGCCCGGTCCGGCCTCCGTTACCCATCGGGAACCCAGCCCCTCTCCCCACCCGATTTGCTGCCTTGCCGGATATGGTGGCCGGATATAGTGGTGGTTGGATTCAGCCATGCTTCGTTTCGCTCGATTGTTTGCAGTTTGCCTTGCCCTTGCCTGGACCCTCCCGCCCGGAATGGCCCTCTCTTCCGCCGCAAAGGACCGCAAAAGCCACACTGAACCCCCTCAGGAGACGGGCTTCCTGAATCGCAGCATCGAGTTGAGCGGCGTCTCCTACCGCTTCCAGGTTTACCTGCCTGAAGACTGGCGCCGCGACGACAGAAGGCTTTGGCCCATCGTTCTGTTTCTCCACGGCCGCGGCGAACGTGGTTTCGATGGCATGTGGCAGACCCAGTTCGGCCTTCCCCAGGCGGTACGCGACCACCCCGAGCGTTGGCCCTTCGTCGTCGTCATGCCGCAGTGCCCGCAGGACCAGCATTGGACCGACCCCGGTACGCAGGAACTGGCCATGGCCGCGCTTGACCGCGAGACAGCCGAGTTTCACGGCGACCCCGACCGCACCTATCTCACCGGCCTCTCGCTAGGCGGATACGGAGCCTGGGAACTGGCGCGTCTTTATCCGCATCGCTGGGCTGCCGTAGCCATTGCCGCCGGCGGCATCTTTTGGAGTTATGCCCCGGCCCGCTGGCAACAGGCCTCCACTCTGCCCGCCGAATACGCCCGCGCACTGGGCCGCACCCCGATCTGGCTCTTTCACGGAACAGACGACCCTGTGGTCGCGCCTCGCCAAAGCGAACTGATGTACGAGGCCTTCAAGGCCGCCGGCGGCCACATCCGCTTCTGGCTTTATCAGGGCTTGAAACACGATTGCTGGACCCGCGCCTACAACGAACCCGAGCTGCCACGCTGGCTGCTGGAACACCGCCTCGAACCTCCACCGTCGGCCAAATCCGCCCGCGGCGCAGGCAAAGAGATGGAACCGCCTGCCCTGGCCGAGCGCCTCGTCATTCCGCTCCACCCGCCTGCAATCCGGCTTACGCAGGCCCAGATCGACAACCTGGCTGGCGAGTATTTCGAACCAAACAACGTCGCTGCCCTCACCCTGTTCTGGCAGGGCGAACGGTTCTACGGCAGAGACCGTTACGGCCAAATCTCCGAGCTGGGCGCAGAGTCGCCCAGTGAGCTTTTTTATTTCGACGGCTCCAGCCTTTCGCGGCTCATTGCCCAGCGCGATGCGGAAGGCCGTATCATCGCGATTGTTTTCCGCGACGATCGTCACGAAGAACGGTGGGAGAAGCGAAAGCCAGCTCCCGGCAATTAGTACCACCGTTGTAGATCGGTAATTTCGCTGGGAGCAGGGGGCTTCAGCCCCGGAGGAACGCTTTCCGCCAGTTTCACGAGAAACCTCGAGTTTTTCGGCAGCCTGTCTAGCACCTGAGGGATGCATCTTCCTTGGTTCCGCTCCACCCCCCGTCGGCGCTGCCGACCCGCGGGAGACGAAACTGTGCCCCATCTGGGTGCCGGGGTACCCCTTGGGCCGGGTCGGGGCACCACGTTCCTGTTTTTGTGGCTAGGGTGGGGTTGTATACATTTTGTAATTGTTATTTGTTTTGTTGAACCTGCATTTTTGATTCTCTTTAGCCCAGCCGTAGCTTGCTAAGAGCCCGCCCGACGGGTTGGCTTCACAGGCTGCGGAAAAACTCATTCGGACAAAGAAACTCAGGAGCCTTGTAACAGGGCATGACTTTAGTCGTGCCGCAAATGCCGCAAAATAAACCTGGGCTTTAGCCCCTGCAAAACGCCACGTCGCGCCAGAATCAATTGCACGCCCTTTTTCCGCGGTCTGTTTAGCCCATTGCGCTGAGCTGGCCTTCGATCTGAGCCAGCGCGGCTTCGAGGGCCTGGCGGCGCATGGGACTCGAAGTCTTCTGCGACAGAATGTTTTCACGTTGCAGGTTGAGAGCCTGCTTTTCACGTTCGCGAACGGCACGGTGCGAAGCGGCTAGACGCCGGGCATCTTCGGTCTCAAAAGGATTGCCAGGATCGACTTCCGGTTGCTGTAAGACTTTCGCCATCTGTTCCTCCACGGATTTACTTTCTTGAACCACGAGCCATATCCTCATTCTACGAGTCTTTTCCGGCATTGTGTCCCACGGGATGAAGATAGATTCCGGTTAACGTTGGAGGACAGCTAAGTGCGCGCCTGGCAAATTTCTTCCTTTGGCATTGATTCCTTGGAGTTTGTAGAGCGGCCAACGCCTACCCCAGGGCCCGGCGAAGTGCTGATTGGGGTCTGTGCGATTTCCTTGAATTTTCGCGATCTGATGGTGGTAAAGGGAAAATACAACCCCAAAATGAGGTTGCCGCGCATTCCCTGCTCGGACGGCGCGGGAGAAGTGATCGCAGTGGGCGAAGGGGTGACGGCCTGGAAGCCCGGTGATCGCGTCATGGGAATCTTCATGCAGAACTGGCTGGATGGACCGCTGACGGCAGTGCGCACCAAAGGCGCGCTGGGTGGGGATGTGGACGGAATGCTGGCAGACTACGTGTATCTGAAGGAGACTGGCCTGGTAGGAATTCCGGATCATCTGAGCTATCAGGAGGCGTCCACCCTGCCCTGCGCCGCGGTCACGGCATGGAATGCGCTGGCCACCGGCGATCTGAAACCGGGAGGTACAGTTCTCATCTTGGGAACCGGCGGGGTTTCGATCTTCGCGCTTCAATTCGCGCGGCTCAGGGGATTGCGGGTGCTGGGCACCTCAAGCAGCGATGCCAAGCTGGAGCGAGCCCTCGGCATGGGGCTGGATGCGGGCCTGAACTACCGCGAACATCCTGAGTGGGATCGCTGGGTCCTGGACCAGACGGGCGGCGAAGGCGTCGACCTGGTGGTGGAGGTGGGCGGAAGCGGTACGCTGGCGCGCTCGCTGAAGGCGATCCGGACCGGGGGAACCGTAGCGCAAGTAGGTGTGCTGGCCGAGAATGCCGAGCCGATCCCGATACCCACGATTCTGCACAAAATGGCCCGCATTCACGGCATCTACGTAGGCTCGCGCAGAGATTTTGTGAATATGAACAAGGCCGTCTGGCTGGGGCAACTGCGCCCGGTTGGCGAGGAGTTCCACTGGACCCAGGCACGCGAAGTCCTGACCCGGATGGAAGAAGGAAGCCACTTCGGCAAGCTTGTGCTCTCGGTCGCGTGAGGAAGAACAGGGGTTAGTTTGGGTCCCCATCCTGCCTCATCGCGGCAGGATGGGATAGCAAAAATCCGACACTCGCTTCTCGCGACTGGAGTTCGCCGCTGTTTAGCTGAATCCAAGAACCGGGTGCGGAATGTAGGACGCTTCCAGTGCCGCGATCTCTTCTGCCGTCAGCTTCACGCTCAGCGCGGCCACGGCGTCTTCGAGATGGTGCGGCTTGCTGGCCCCTACGATCGGTGCGGTGACAGCGGATTTCGAGAGCAGCCAGGCAAGCGCAAGCTGTGCGCGTGGAATTCCGCGCTGCTCGGAAAGACGCCCGAGAGCGTCGACGACCTTGCGGTCGGCTTCTTCGGTTGTGGAATACATCTTGTTGCCGAAAGAATCGGTTTCTGCGCGCTTGGTGGATTCGCTCTGCCAAGCGCGCGTAAGGCGTCCGCGGGCCAGCGGGCTCCAGGGAATCACGGCGATGCCTTCGGACTGGCAGAGGCCGATCATCTCCCGCTCCTCTTCGCGATAGAGAAGGTTATAGTGGTTCTGCATGGAGACGAAGCGCGTCCAGCCATTGAGGCGCGAGAGATAGAGTGCCTTGGCGAACTGCCACGCATACATCGACGATGCGCCAATGTAGCGGACCTTGCCCGCCTTGACCGCATCGTGAAGGGCTTCAAGCGTTTCTTCGATCGGCGTCTCGTAATCCCCGCGGTGGATTTGATAGAGGTCGATGTAGTCGGTCTGCAGGCGCTGGAGGCTCTGGTCGAGTTCGAACAGGATGGCTTTGCGGGAAAGGCCGCTGCCGTTAGGTTCCTCGCGCATCGGACTGCAGACTTTGGTGGCGAGCACCATGGACTCGCGGCGAATGTCGTTTTGCCGGAGAAAGCGGCCAATGATGGTTTCGCTGTCGCCGCCGGAGTAGACGTTGGCGGTGTCCCAGAAATTGATGCCGAGGTCGAGCGCCTGGCGGAAGAAGGGCTGGCTGTCGGCTTCACCCAGAGCCCATGGCTGGCGCCCGGGCAGGGGTTTGCCGGTGGCGGGAGAGCCGTAGGTCATGCAACCGAGACAGATGCGGGAGACTTTGAGACCGGTGTTTCCGAAATTGATATAGTCCAAGGGGATCGCTCCTTAATACAAGTTTAATGCGCAGGGGGCATACTGCCTTGGTAACCCCCTTGTTGATAACCCCTTTCTTGATAACTCCTTTGTTGTATGCCGGAAGCAACGTTTAGCGGGGTGAGGCGGTCTAACATTAGAGTGCGGTTGGCGGAATTGCCAGAGAAAGTGAACAGGAGCTCCGATCGAGATTTCAAGCCAAGCTACCCAAGATCGAGCGCGCGGAATCAAACGCGTGAACGCGCCACTTCGTTCTACCCGGCTACGGTGTGTGGCAGGTCGAACACTGGCGATGGCGCTGGCTGCGGCGCTGTGCGTGTTGGCGGGCTGCGGCGGCGGCGTGGCAGCCAACTCGTCGAACGGAACTTTTTCCATCGCTCCCGGCGCCGGGACGATCGACACCAATTGCACCGGCTGCAACGCGACCAACTCATCTGGCGCATCGGTGGAGCAATTTACGGCGACCCTGGCAAGCGGCGGCGCGGCGACCGTCACGTGGAAGGTGAGCGGCGGCGACGCAAACAGCGGAGCGGGGACGATTACCGCAAGCGGCCAATATACGCCGCCCAGTTATCTCACGGCGGACAGTGTGCCGGTGACGGTGACGGCATCCATGAATGCCGGCACAACGGCGACCACGGTGCTGACCGTCACGCCGGGCTTTCTGCAGCCGCTGACGCCGGAGAATGCGGCTCTGGGCGCGAACGGAACTCTATCGATCACCGGCTACCTGGCTGAAGCCGGGGGCAGCACGCAGATCGCGTACGCGTTGTCGAGCACGGTGAGCGGGTCAAGCGGCGGACAGGGTTCGCTGAGCGCGGCCAACTGCACGCGCAGCAGCGCCGCATTCACCTACTGCACGGTTACTTACACGGCGCCGGCAACAATTTCGGCTACGGCAGGCACTTGGGTTGTGGCCACGGTGGGCAGTTCGTCCTCCAGGGCAACGAGCGAGGTTCTTCTGAATACGGCGGGCGTGTCGAGCGATCCGGCGAGCCACGAGGCGCAACTGGCGACGCCGGTTTCACTGGGCAGCTCGGGCGGGAACAACAACGACTACGACACCAGCGGCAACCAGATTCAGGATTGCTGCGGCGGGACGCTGGGGTCGCTGATTCAGAACAGTGTTGGCGCGCAATACCTGTTGAGCAACAATCACGTCATGGCGCGGAGCGATCAGGCTGCATTGGGCGAGAACATTGTGCAGCCAGGACTGATCGACGACAACTGCACGCCGTATGGCCAGGCCGGCGCTGCAATTACGCCGGTGGGAACGCTGACGGGTTTTCTTTCGCTCAAATCGAGCGCGACCAATGCGGATGCGGCGATTGCGGCGGTGAACGCCGGTGCGGTGAACACCAGCGGTACCATTCTGGAACTGGGCGCCCTGCAGTCGAATGGCACGCTGGCGGCTGCCCCGCCGGGGACGTCTTCGACAGGCGGCAAGGGCGAGAACGCGACGCTGAATATGAGCGTGGCCAAGAGCGGGCGCACGACCGGGCTTACCTGTACCGGAATCTCGGTCGTGAACCTCGACGTGAGCGTGGATTACTTCACCGACTGCGCGGAGACCAAGCCTTACCTGACCAAGGTGTACACAAATCAGATTGGGATAACCGGCAACCAGTTCAGCGATGCGGGCGACTCGGGTTCGCTGGTTGTCGATAGCTCGAATGCCGAGCCGGTGGGCTTGTTCTTCGCCGGTGGCGTGAACACGTCGGGGGTGAGCGAGGGCGTGGCCAATCCGGTGGGCGAAGTGCTGAGCGAGCTGAGCTCGCAGGTGGGCGCCGGCACTTCGTATACGTTTGTGGGCACGACTGACCACAAAGTCAGTTGCCTGAACTACGGCAACAGCACAGTGAATTCCGCGCAGGCGCGGACGCTTACCGATTTCGAAACAGCGCGGGCTCAGAACGCGCTTAGCCACGCACGAATGCTCGTGAACTCGGCTGTGGGCATTCTCGGCGTCGCGACGGGCAAGAGCAGCGACCATTCCGGCGAGGCTGCGGTGATTCTCTACGTTGACCAGAACATGAGCGTAAACGTGCCGGCGACGGTGAATGGTGTGCGCACAATTGTGGTTCCCACAACGGCGCGCGCGGTTGCATTGGGATCGGCGCCGCAGACGGCCTTCGAGGCAAACGGGGGGCCGGCGCTGGCGGGCGCGGTTCTGAGCCAGGCCGTGAAGGCGAAGCAGCAGATTGCGCAGAGCTTGATGCAGCAGAATCCGGCGTTCTTCGGAGTAGGCGTAGGGCAGAGCCTCGACAATCCAAAGGAGGCTGCGCTGGTGATCTATGTGGACCGCAGAATGGTTCCGGCGCAACTGCCGGCCACAGTGGACGGGCTCCGCGCGCGCTACGTAGTGATGGACCGGCTGCATGTGACGCGGTCCTATGCGGGGCAGGTGCAGCGGAGAAGCCGTTGCGTCGCGAAGCCGGAGGGAAACTTCGGTCTTACCGAATTTAACCGGCTGCGCAGCCTAAAACTCTACTGAACCGCTAAACATAGATAAGTGCTTCAAGAGCGCGGCACTGTGTCAGGGCACGACCGGGGTANNGGGTCGTCGTGCCGCAAATAGCCGCAAACAAGCTGGGCTTTAGACCCGGAGGGAATGCTCCTTCCCAAACGGCTCCCCTCATTCCGCCGGATCGTCCGCCGTAAACGGCGAGCAGCAAGGCTTCTCCGTCGCATGGAAGTTCATCACTTCCGTGCGGATCCCATCCGGATCGTACATATTGAATTGATACTTGCCATCCAGTCCGATCTTCGGCTCCGCGTCGTGTCTGCCGTCCAGCCGGCTCCCTGCCGCCAGTACCTTGTAGGCCTCCGGAACTGAAACCACGCCGATCGAGAAGTGGTCCATCACCCCCAATTCCCGCTGCGTCATGTCGGCGGGGATCCCCGAGCTTCCGCGGGTCATCATGTACTCCATCCAGTCGTGCCCGTCGGGGCATTGCTGGCTGGCCCACTCCAGCTTGCCTCCGCGCCCGCCAAACCAATAGGGCCTGAAGCCGAGCAGATCCTTGAAGAACTTGTCCTCGGCGGCCCGGTCGTGAACTATATAACCCACATGGATGATATGGTGGCCAATCGCGTTGGGCGCACTCACCGCCACCGGATGCGCCGGCGGCTGAACAAACTCCACCTTGTTGCCCTCGGGGTCCAGAACTGCGAACCAACGGCTACCATCCGCACCCTTTTCCACCTTCGCCGGAGTCTTCCAGCCCTTCGCGGCCAGGTACTTCCGCATCCCCTCGGCGCTCGCCGTAATCCACGCGGTGTGGTCCAGGCGCTCGACACTCGCCCCTGCCGGAAGTGGAAGCACCTCAATGTATTGCGTGGCGCTCAATGCATACCGCACCCCCTGCGGATTCTCCGGATCGGGCAGCTTGGCAGCGCCCACAACGGTGCGGTAATAGGTGTCCGTCGCAGCCGCGTCAGAGGTGTAAACGGCCAGATGCGAGATGCCCGTGATTGCAGGCCGCGGCGGGGCCGCCTGGCCAGCGGCGGCAAAAGTCAAAGCAGCAACAACAACAGCAAAAGTAAATCTTGAGCGCATGGCACACCTCGATAATCTGTAGCCTGACAACAATAAATCCACAGCCCGCGGCGCGCAAACGCCCCAATCTAAGAAACGCTATTGAATATTAGTCGTCCACTGGCTTCGCCGACCCACGGTAGATGAAACTTCTGCCTGCCAATGCCGCCGCGAACTCGCCAACTTGCCATGTCCGCGAAGCGGACGCTAACTTGCTGAGTTTATTACCACAATCCTCGCCGAACCTTCCCGCTAATCATTCAATCCAGGTCCATTCGAGACCGGTTTCTTATCAGGAAAGTTGGCCCGCAGCCTGAGGACGGACTTGAAAATTATGTCGCGGCCGGAGCGCGCATCGACTCAATCGCACTTGTCAGGCTCGCGGAGAGAGCCTGCTGCGCTTCAGGGGTCAGCTTTTCGCCGTGGCTGGTCAGGTAGAAGACGTCGATGGCGGTTTCGCCTTCCGTGTCGATCAGGGCCACCTTGATGTTGCATTCCAGGGTCGAGAGCGTGAGGGCGATCTGCCGCAGCAGGCCGGGCAGGTCCTGCGCAACCACCTGCAAAAGCGTCGAGTGCGTCGAAGATTCGGAGTCGAATTCCAGCCGCGTCGCCACTTCCACCTTCAGGTTGGTGGGATGGCTTAAGTGCCGGCGCGCTTCCAAAAGCTGCTCGACCGAAGCCTTCTGTGCCACAACATCGTGAATATTGGTCAGAAAGCGTTCCCTCTCGCTGGGGTTAAGCTCGATCGTCCGGAACACGTCGGAGAAGTGGAAGCTGTCCACAATCACGCCGGCTTCGTTCGAGAACGCCCCGGCGCGGACAATGTTCATGCCCCATGCCGCCAGCGCCCCGGCCACGTCGGCAAACAGCCGCGTCCGGTCGCGGGTAATCACCGTAAGGTCGAAAAGCTGGCGATTCGGCCGCAGGTCGAGCTGCACCTGGTCCTCGTCCAGGTTGAGCGCCATCTGGAAATGGTTGCGAATCTGCTCCGGCAGCCGAGTCTGCAAATACCGCTGGGGAAGTCCCTCGAGAAACTGTCCCAGCGCCTCGTATTGCGCCGAAGGCACCATTGACCGCAGCCGGTTCAGCAGCGTCGGGTCGATGGCCGCGTGGTAGCGAACCTCATCCACCGACCGGTCCATAAAGTTGGCCGTCGACATATAGAACTGCCAAAGGTTCTCGGCCTTCCATGGCGTCAGGGCCTCCGGATTCACAGCCTTGATATCCGCGAAGGTCATAATGGTCAGCATCTTCAGCAACTGCGGGTTGCCGATCTTCTCCGCGAACGCACGCACATTTTCCAGGTCGAAGATGTCCCTCCGCAACGCCGACGACATTTCCAGGTGCAGCCGGATCAGCTTCAATATCGACTCGCGTTCCTCGGCGTCGAAGTCCAACCGGGCCAGGAAGGCGTCCGCCAGTTCCACGCTTTGCGTTGCATGTTCGCCGGTGCGCCGAGCCTTGCCGGTATCGTGCAGCAGCAGCGCCAGCAAAAACAGGTCCAGCCGGTCGATCTCCGGCAGCAACTGCGCCAGCCGTGCCTCGAAGTCATGCGTCGGCTGGCGAAGGCTATGTACGTTGTCGATCGCCAGAAACGTGTGCTCGTCGACCGTATAGCGGTGATACGAGTCCCGTATCACCAGCGCATCGATCCCGTGGAACTCGGGGATCAGCATCTCCAGCACGCCCAGGGCATGCATGGTGCGCAGCGCGTGTGCCGCGTACGGTCCCAGCAGAACCTCGCGCAGCGCGTTCCACAAATACGGTCCCTCGGGAATATGAATCGCAAGCACCGGCAAAGCGTCGGTGATGCGATCCTCCGCGGCCTGCGAAAGGGTATATCCATGCGTAGCCATCAGGGTAAAGATGCGCAGAATGGCGCTGGTGTCGTTGAACTGCGCGCCCGGCAGTATATCGATGCGCCCCTGGTCGAGCAGAAACTCCGTGCCCGCAATCGGCGTCCGCCGCCGCCGGAACTGCCGATAAAAACTCACCGGAGCCGGCAGGTGCTCCATCAGCAAAGCCGCGCGCCGGTACACGATGCGCGCATGACGGTAATAGGTGCGCATCCAGTACGAGGGATCGGCGGTGCCCCGCGTCTCCAGTCCAATCGAAAGCGCCGCCGCCTCATCCTGGGACTGCCAATCGAGGGTGTTGTCGTCGCGTTTATGCCGGAAGTGCAGAAAACATCGCGCCGCGGCCAGAAAGTCAAACGCCGCCTCCGCATCGCCGCGCGCGCTCTGGAAGACGCCGCCCCGCTGCCGTGGCCACTCCTTGGTCTCCTTCAGGTGAAAAAGCACGGCAAACCAGACCGCCAGGTGATAGTCGCGCAGCCCGCCCGGACAGTCCTTCAGATTGGGCTCGAGGTGAAAAATCGTGTTGCCGAACTTGGCGTGCCGGGCGCGGGCTATCTCGCCCAGCTTCTGCGTAATGGTGGTCCACTCGCTGAGCACGAGTCCCGGAAAGGTCACTTGGTGCAGTTGCTGATAAAGGGGAAATTGGCCGGCAAGAAAGCGCCGATCCATGGTGGCGAGGGTGAATTCCAGGTTATCCGGATCGAATCGCCCCGCCTCTTTCACGGTCCGGGAACAGGGGCTGGCCCGCAAACCAATGTCCCACATGCCCTGGATAATGGCGCGTACCGCTTCCCGTGACTGCTCTTCGGTCCTTTCGTCGGCAAACGCAAACAGAACGTCGATGTCCGAGTACGGAAACAAATCCTTCCGTCCATAGCCGCCCAGGGCCAGCAGGGAGGCGTTCTGCGGGGAGCTACCCGAGAAAGCCCGGCGCCACATTTCTATGAGGATGCGATCCACAACAGCCGAGCGCCGGCGAATGGCCGCCGTGCCGTCACCGGTGCGCTCACAGGTCTGGCGGACAAGCGCCATCTCCCGCAGATACTGCTCCCGAAGATCGTCAACCGCCAAAGCGACTGGATTCATAAGAGTTTGTGCGTGGCTCGCCGAAGCAAAAGGATGTTCTACAAGCATAAGCGATGTCGGCGCAGATGTGAAACTTTGATTATTTCGTCGGCAAATCCGCCTTCAGCCCAACGGAAACTCGCCTCAGTTGAAGGCTAAATGCGTCGGTTGAAAGCTAAGGGCTCCAGTTCAAAGCTAAGGGCTGCAGTTGAAGGGCTCGGGCTTCACAGGCTGCGGAAAACTCATCCGGGCGGTAGGCCGGGGATTTATCCCCGGTGTAATAGGCATGAAATCAATGGGGCCTTCAGGCCCTGAGGATTGCTTTTCACGTTGAAGGGTAGGTGCTTTACAGGCTGCGGAAAAACTCGGTATTGACACAAAGCTTCAAGGCTTTGTAACAGGGCACGACTTCAGTCGGGCCGCAAATGTCGCAAAATAAACCTGGGCTTTAGCCCCTGAGGGAATGCTTCTTCAAGCCTACCCTCCAACGCCCCCGGTGGATGGCACAAACATGTCCTACCCAAAAAGAGGAATTGCAAAAGGTACGCCCCTGCGCTCACCATCGGAGTTGCAGGGCAACGCTCGGCTCCACCGGGGAGGACGTCATCGGCGCACGAATGCGTTTGGGAGATCTGCTGATCCAGGCAAACCTGGTCAGCGCGACAGATGTGGCCAAGGCTCTGGAGCGTATGGCTGCCAGCGGCGAGCGCATCGGCGACAGCCTGGTGTCCATCGGAGCCATTGACCGGCGGGTGCTCGATGCTTTCCTGCACCGCATTCCCGCCGAGCCCGCAAACATCAAGGCCACCGGAATCGACGAGCTCGATCTGATGGGCCTGCTGATGAAGGTCATGTATGCGGGTCGCCTCGAAACCTGCCGTCAGTTCGTCGAGGCAATCAAGCTGCCCTACCACATCGTCTCCGAGCTGGTGCAGATGGCTGTCGACCGCAGTCTCCTGCGCACTCTGGGAATGCGCCACTCCAACAGCCCGCTCGACCTCGCCTATGCGTTCACCGAGGAGGGCAAGCGCTGGACCCTCGATGCCCTCGAGCGCCTGCGCTATATCGGTCCTGCCCCCGTTGCCCTTGAGAACTTCACCTATCGGATAAACATCCAAAAGCTCACCAACGAGCTGGTCACCTTTGAGCGCATCCGCTGCGGCCTCGGCGAGCTCACCTTCGAAGACAAGATTATCGAGCAATGCGGACCGGCCTTGAACTCCGGCCGCGCCATGCTTCTCTATGGCCCTCCCGGCAACGGCAAAACCTCCGTTGCCCATGCCATGGGCAGCATCTTCAACGACGTCATCTACGTCCCCTATGCCATTTCAATCGAGGGCCAGATCATCCGGTACTACGACCCCAGCATCCATGTCCCGGTCAATCAGACCCAAACCCACGACGACGGCGAAGTGACCTTCATCCGCGCCGCGGACTTCGATGCCCGCTGGGTTCCATGCCGCCGCCCTTTCGTGATCACCGGCGGCGAACTGTCGCTCGAGATGCTCGACCTCAGATACGATGTGACCGGCCACTTCTACGAAGCCCCTCTCCACGTCAAGGCGCTGGGCGGCTGTTTCATCATCGACGACTTCGGCCGCCAGCTTGTCAGCCCCAGAAACCTGCTCAACCGCTGGATCGTCCCCCTTGAAAACCGCGTCGACTATCTCAACCTGCACACCGGCAAGAGCTTCGTCATTCCCTTCGAGGAGCTGGTCATCTTCTCCACCAACCTCGAGCCGGAAGACCTCATGGACCCCGCCTTCCTGCGCCGTCTTCCCTACAAGATCGAGATTGGCGCGCCCACCCTCGACATCTACAAGCGCATCTTCCAAAAGGAATGCGTGAAGCAGGGCATCGAGCTTTCCGGCGCCACCTTCGACCTGATTGCCCACAAGGTCGTGGTTGAAAGAGGCCTCGAACTCGCCTCCTTTCAGCCCAAGTTCATGGTCGACCAAGTCATATCCACCTGCCGCTTCATGGGACAGACCCCCCATTTCGAGCCCCGCTACATCGAATACGCTCTCAACAATCTAAAGGTGAATCGCACCTCGCCTCCCACCCCAACCGCCACCACCACCGGCCACTGAGCAATCTCCGATCAAGTCGATGTTCTGAAGGGCACGGGCTCCAGCTCGTACGTTAAATTGAGCCGGGTGCCCCATCTGGGCGCCGAGGTACCCTCTGGGTCGGGGCACCGCGCACTTTGCGGAAAGGATGGGACCGCCCACATCGTCCGCCGGCTTGCTCCCTTTGTCCCAACCCCGCCAACCGCGCCCCAAATCTACTTCCAAGCCCCAAGCAACCGCCTTACTAGCACCAACTCTCCCAGGTGGTAAGCGTTATGATCCGCCGCCAGCAGCGCTTCCCTCAACAGGGTCTGCCCGGTTCCATGCGGAATGGCAGCGAACAGGTCGGCAGACTCATCGCCCACCATCCCGCAAAGCGCCTTCAAATCCCTGCGAAATGCGCGCGCGCTTTTGTCCCAGGCCTTCTCGTCCGGCGGCGCAGCCTTCACCGGCCAATAGCCGCCCGGCCACTCGGGAGACTTGTGCTTGGGGTCCCGCGAAAATTCCAGGATGTCCCACTGGGCAATGCGCAGATGCTCCAGAACCTGCCAAGCGGAGTGCTCCGCCCCCTTCGGCTTTTTGCCGCGCAGGTTGACAGGGAAATTCTTGACCGCCTGATCGAAAGTAGCGTGCGCATGACCGCCGTTGAGCAGCTCCAGAACGTGCTGCCGCAGAGACGCATTGGTATCCATTGATTCCGCTCCTTAGTTCCTGCTCGATTGGACGGCAGTACCGGTCTTAGGGATTCAATGAAGACGGCACAAACACTGACACCGAAAGTGGATAATGTGCCGGCGAGAAAAGAAAAGGCCCAGGATGTGAAGTTTCAATACGCTATTTACCATGCTGGCGTTGCATTGAAAAGGCGCGACTTTACAGGCTGCGGAAAAACTCTTGCCGGAGCCGGTATAAGTGTCAGGGCACGACTTTAAGTCGTGCCGAAAACGCCACAAATGACCGTGGGCTTTAGCCCCTGTCGCGAGCCGTTGGCCGCCGCCAGCAGATGGTCCACCCGCCGCGCCGCCGCCTTCGAACCCATGCAGGCCCCGCGCACCGGCTCATAAGCAACCGATTGAGTGCCCCCAGGTTCGGGGTCCCCACGGACAGGTCTTAGTCCGTGGGGCGGGGGTCTCGCTTTTGGGACCTGGGATCTACTCAGAGAATGGCCGGCTTAAAGCGCGGTTTCCCCGCGCTCGTCGTTCCGTATCCGGATAGCTTCATCGATCCGGCTGACGAAGATCTTTCCATCGCCAATGCGCCCGGTGCGCGCCGCGCCGATGATCGCCTGAATAGCCTTCTCCTTCAAATCGTCGAGGAGAACCAGCTCGATCTTCACCTTGGGCAAAAGATCGACCGTGTATTCACGGCCCCGGTAAAACTCCGTGTGGCCCTTCTGGCGGCCATGGCCGCGGGCCTCCAGAATCGTCATGCCTTCAATGCCCGCTTCCAGCAGCGCATCCTTCACAGCGTCCAGCTTTGACGGCTGGAGTACAGCTTCTATCTTAAGCATATCCAAAATGCCTCGTTTGACAGCCTATCAGGCCCAGCGCCCCGCTGGCTTTCATCCGCCCAAAGTTTTTTAGGCCCTGGAACAATAGTGTGCCACAACTCAGGAGTTCAGGTCGTACCCTTCCTCGCCGTGCTGCGACAAATCTAGCCCCTCCGCTTCCTGCTCAGGCGAAACCCGCAGCCCGATCACCCGGTCTACCACAAACAGCAAAACCAGCGTGCCCACAATCGAAATGCTCCACGCAATGCCCACGCCGGCCAGTTGGTTCAGTTCCTGTCCCCAGTGTCCGTCGATGGCTCCCGTCGGCACGCCCTTGCCGTAAATGGAGTTGATCGCGCTGGTAGCGAACAGCCCCGTCAGCAGCGCACCCAGCGTCCCCCCCGCTCCGTGAACGCCAAATGCGTCCAGCGAGTCGTCGTAGCGCAGTCGGCTCTTCACCTCAAATACCATGAACGAGCAGAAGGCCCCCGCGATCAGCCCAATCAACAGCGCCGGAAAGGGCTGCACAAACCCCGACGCCGGCGTAATCGCCACCAGTCCCGCCACCGCGCCTGAGATGGCGCCCAGCGCCGTCGGCTTGCCATTGTGAATCCACTCCGCAATCGTCCATCCCAGCGCCGCCGCCGCCGCCGCAAAATGAGTATTGATAAACGCGCTCGTCGCCAGCGGGCTCGCCCCAAGCGCGCTCCCCGCGTTAAAGCCGAACCACCCCACCCACAGCAAACATGCCCCAATAAAGCTCAGCACCATCGAGTGCGGAGGCATATTCGTCTGCGGATACCCAATCCGCTTGCCCAGAAAGATGCACGTCACCAGCGCCGAAACCCCGCTCGTCACATGCACCACCGTCCCGCCCGCAAAATCGAGGCTCGGAATGTGTCCCCCCGTCGAGTTCAGCAGTCCGCCCACGCCCCAAACCATGTGCGCCATCGGACAGTACACAAACACCGACCAAAGCGAAAGAAACACCGCCATCGCGCTGAACTTCATCCGCTCCGCAAACGCGCCCGTAATCAGCGCCGGCGTAATAATCGCGAACATCAGTTGATACACCATGTAAGTCTGCTCGGGAATCGTCGCCGCATAGTCCGTATTCGGCGTCAGCGTCACACCCCTCAGAAACAGATGCTCAAATCCCCCCACAAACGCGTTGCCATGCCCAAACGCCAGCGAATACCCGCAGATCGCCCAGATAATCGTCACCAGCCCCATCATCGCGAAGCTCTGCATCATGGTGCCCAGGATGTTCTTCTTGCGCACCAGTCCGCCATAAAACAGGGCCAGTCCCGGCCCCGTCATCAGCAGCACCAGCGCCGCTGAAACCAGCATCCAAGCATTGTCGCCGGCCGATTGAGCGTTCACGACAGCCTGCTGTAAAGCGGAGATCTGTGCCTGTGTCACTGGCGCTGAAGCCGGCGTTTGCGCCAGTGCGGCGGGTGAGAATATTACCATTGCAGGCAGAAGAGACAAGAGTCTTGCGTGGTTCGACATTTTCTTTCGGCTCCAGGTACACGTCCACGCCAGGGAGGCGCGGACCCAAAATAGGATTGAATTCTTTCGCTATCAGACCTTGAATCAAGCAGATTCGGTAGAGACCTGAACGTAGCCCCAGGCCGCGCAACTCCGTTCATCGGAAATGAAACATCGAATGAGGTTTGATTGCGCTTTAAAATCATTTTCATAAACGCAGGCCAATAACGCAAGCATCTTTACTGTTTCCTCATTGCTTCATTATCTGGAGACCTGTATGAAACTGAATTCAAGCGCGCGCGGAATCGGCATCTGCCTGGCGCTGGCATTTGCCGGCATGGCGGCAATCGGGAGCCGCGCCGCCACCTGCGCCAGGATCGTGCTCACCGGCCAGGCAGCCGCCGGCCAGCAGTGGGCTCAGCCCATCGGCCAGGGATGGGTCTTCCGCGTCCTTCCCATCCAACCCGCCCGCCAGTCCGGATACACCGGCTGGGACCTGGTTGTCGACCGCGACCCGCCCGCCGGCTATCCCGACGCACTCCTCGTCGCCACGCCCCCGTATTACTCCATCAGCGAACGCGAGGTGGCAACCACCTTTGGCCTCCGCGCGCAGGACGCCATCGGCTGGAATCCGCGCAGCTTCCGCTTTCTCACCGACCCCGACGCGTTGCGTGAGAGCCAGAAACAGTTTCGGGCCCTGGGCGGAACAAAGATCTGGACGGAGAAACCTCAGACGGGCAGCAGGCAGCAGGCGGCCGAGCAACGATTGCTCGAAATCAATCGCAGATCTTCGCCCGGCCAGTTTCGCATTTTGGATGCGAAGATAACACCGGGGATCGCCGATGCCGCGCCCTTCGCCCAGAGATGGGCGCTGCAATCCTTGAGGACACCGCACACCATCGCGCCGTCCTCCTTGGGCTATGCCACGCCCCTCGGCGAGCTCGACTGGATGCGTTTCTCCATCACCCTCTGGCTCCCCGCAAACTGGCGCGCCCCCCAAGCACTCCACTCAACCCCAGCCCCCTGCTCCCAGTAGCACGATGGCGACCGTCCTCTGAGCCCAACAACCCCGAGAACTCTGGGTGCCCCAGCTCTCGCCTTTGAGACCTGGAATTTTACGAATTCAATCCGCGCGGTTTCAGTTCTCCCCTGCCGGAACCATCAGTACCTTTTCCGGCGCGTCGATCTCCGTTCCCGGAGCGTGCAACTTGAGCTTCATCTCTTCCACCTCCGGCTTGCCGTTCAGGGGCGCATTAAACCCAAGCTCATACTGATTCCGCAACCTCCGCGTCAGCTCCTCAAAATAAGGCTGGAACGAAATCGGATTCCCCATCCCCTGCCAGAAACTCTTGCCGCCCGTCGCCTGCGTCACCTGCGCCAGCAGGTTTTGTCCAGCATTATTCGCATACATTGTCTGGTCCGCCCGCCCCTGATTCATCCAGTAAATCGCATACACAACCAGCCTCGCCCGCGTGGCATCGTTGACTGCCGTCTGGACATAAGGGTCTTCCGGATCGTACTGCCTCTCGTAACCATCGACGCCGTCGGTCACCATCACCACTTCCCGCCGCGCCGCCGGGTCCTGCCCCGGCCAGTGCTTCGCCAGCTCCGAGAGACAAAAATATGGACTCGGGTCGGCGAAGCCCCCGGGCAGATGGAGATTCTTGAGAACCTGCGCATGGTCGCTCGAGAGAGGAGCCGTAAACACCGCCTGCCCATTCTCCATGTACGCAATCGCAGCCTTCACGTTCGGGGGCAGGTTGTTCACAAACTCCGCAATGTCGTTCATCTGCCGGCCAAGGCTCTCCCGCGCTGCGCCGTCGATCAGCAACACCACCTCAATTCTGTTGTCCGGCGCCTGAAACGGCGCCCAGCGCGTCACCTTGGCGTTCTTCCCGTCGACCTTGACCGCCAGGTCCTGCTGCGTCACGCTCGAGGGCAGCGGCTGTCCCTCCACCTTCGGCAGAACCGTCACCACAACCTGCCCTTGCCCCATTGTTTGCGCGGATAAAGGCGCTGCCAACAGCCACATCGCCGCGCCTGCCATCAAAACCGCCATTCCCAAACTCTTCATGCGAATTGCTCCCTTCGAGGTGCCGCGTCTCTGCCGACCAATACATCGAAACAGCGCACTTCGCCCCTACAACAAGGTTAGATGCCCAGCTTTGCAATTGGTTCGGAAGTTTGAAACGCATCTAGCCTGGGTGCCCCATTCCTCACGGCTCCATCGTGATGAGTGGGGTCTGAACAGTGCCACCTCCCTCAAAGCCTCACCCAATTGTTACAGTCGTGTTAAAATTGCTTCTCTGGGAGCCACTCGGAACCCGCAAGAGTCCCCGCCAGACTGTTCACCATGATCCTCTACCTGATGCGCCACGCCAGTGCCGGAATGTTCCGCGAGAACCCCACTCTCGACGCCAAGCGGGGCCTCATCAAAGAAGGCAAAGACCAGTGCATGTTGATGGCGCGCATGTTGAGCGCCCTCAAGGTCCAGGTAGACGTCATCGTCTCCAGCCCCCTCAAGCGCTCCCTGCAAACTGCCCAATTTGTCGGCACCGAGCTCGGCTACGACGCCAAAGTCGAAGTCAGCTCCGCCCTCGCCCCCAACGCAACTTTCTCTGACTTTCAGGACATGCTGGTCAAATACGCCGGCTACGAAGGCATGTTGGCCGTCGGCCACAACCCCGTCCTCTTCCAGTTCCTCGGCCACCTCATCACCGGCAATGGCGGCGCCGCCATCCGCATGCGCAAGGGCTCCATCGCCCGCGTCGATCTCGACCACCACCCGCCCCGCCTGCAATGGCTCATCGATCCCCGCACCGCCCGCAACATCTATGCCAGCGTTGCAAAAAGCTCCCGCCCAAAGACCTCGCGGAAGTAGTCCGCCTCCTTGCGCAGCGACCACAGCTCCAGCTCCGCGCCCGTCCGCCCCGGCTCGATCTCCAGATAAACCCGTTTCGGATACACCTTCACCGCCACCCGCAGCACATCGCTGGCCCGGTCCTGGTTCAGCGCCACCGCCAGCCGCAGCAGCACCACTGCCCGGTGCACATTCTTGTGCTCCTCGGCGGGAATGTTCCTCAGCGCCCGATCCCCAGGCTGCGGACGGCTCTTGCCCAGGTACCGCGCAATCGCCGAAACCAGCGTCCGCTGCACTTGGCCCAACCCATAGATTTCCGAACTGGACACAATGTACTGCGAATGTCGGTGATGTCCCTGGTGGTTGATAAACTTCCCCGTATCGCGCAGCATCGCCGCCGCCGCCAGCCAACTCTCGTACTCCGCCGGCAGCTCGTGCAGCGCCTTCAGTTCGCGATAGAGTTGCACCGCGTGCGCCCGCACCGGTTCCGCCTGCTTGGGATCGACCCCATACCGCCGCGCCGTCGCCAGCACGCTCTCCCACCGCTCGTGCTCAAACTCCCGATGCGCCGTGGTCCGCGCGTCCTGCTCGGCCAGCATCTGCGCCAATATCCCATCCCGCAACCCCAGCGGAGAATACCGGAACCCCGCCAGCCCAAAGCTATCCAGCAGCTCCGCGTACACCTCCGCGCCGGCCACAATAATCTCCGCGCGCCGCGGACCNNTTGCCGCCCCGTCCGCTCGCCGCCCGGTTCAGCCTCACCCCGGCCGCATACGCATCGTTCAACGCCGCCGCCGTGCCTGAAGTCGCAATCGCCAGCGGCGCCTTCCCCGGCTGAATCTTGCGCAACGCCCGGCGCAACTCCCTCTGTATCCATTGCCGCATCCGTCCCAGCCCCTCGGCAGGAGCCGGATCGGCAGACAGAAAATCCTCCGTAAGCCGCACCGCGCCCAGCGGCACGCTGATCGTCTCTTTAATGCGCTTGTGTTCCGAAAGCGTAATCTCGCAACTGCCCCCGCCCAGGTCGACCAGCAACACTTTCCCGCCCGTTCCCGGCTCCGCGCCGCACACGCCCAGGTGGATCAGCCGTCCTTCTTCCAGTCCCGAAATAATCTCCAGATTCCATCCCGTCTCCGCCTTCACCCACGCCTGAAACGCCGCCCCGTTGCGCGCATCGCGCATTGCGGAAGTCGCCACCACGCGAATCTTGTCCACCCCGTGCGCCTGCACCGCCCGCTGAAACCGTTTCAGCGCCCGCAGCGTCTGCGTCATCGCCTCCGGAGAAACCAGCCCCGACTCGAACACGCTCGCCCCCAGCCGCGTCACCTCCCGATCCTCGGCCAGCGTCTTCAACTGGTGCGCCACAACCTTGGCGATCTTCAACCTGCAAGAATTCGATCCAATATCGATAGCAGCAAAAGTAGGCATAGCGATTGAGCGCACTCTCCCCTAGAAAAATCAATCTCTCGGGTCAAGATACACGACGACCCCTGTTCGGCGAATTAGACATGCGATAGCTGTCATTGGAAGGTGGCCACCCCTACCGGTTATTTGAAAACCCATCCAATCAAAAACACTGAGGGTGTCTCATCCTCCTGAGCGAAGCCGAAAGCCTGCCCTGAGCGCAGTCGAAGGGGATCTGCTTCTTGTAACCCTGCGGATAGGATGGGACAGCATGACCCTCAACCGGCCCCGTTCATCACCAACTTCAATAAATACATGTCATTCTGAGCCGGCGAAGCGAGTCGAAGAATCGGCGCTTGCCTTTCGGCCACCGCCGATGCGACAAGGCATCCTGTCCGCGAACTCTCCGCTGTTTACGCCCTCGCTACCTGCCGCCGAAAGAGACGTAAAGTCCGTAGACTTATGGTCCTCATGGCTGTTCCGATTGCTCCTATGCCTTCCAAATCAGCCGAGGAAGTACAAAAGAAATTCGGGGCACGAATGCGCGCGCTGCGTCAGCAAACGCGCCTTTCGCAGGAAGAATTGGCATTTTCCTGCAGCCTCGACCGAACTTACATCGGCAGCGTGGAGAGGGGCGAGCGCAATATCAGCCTCGTCAACATTCATACCATCGCGGCGGCATTGGGGGTTTCACCGAGGGAGCTCTTCAATGAATGAGCGAAAACCGATCCCCGCGAAACTACTTCAGCGCATCAAGACCGTCACAAATAAGCGCGCGCGATTTGTCCTCGATTCGATCGTCAAGAACGGAAGTGTCTCCACCATCCAACTCAAGGATGCAGGATATGACCACCCTCCCCGTGCGGCGCGGGATGCGGTCGAACTCGGCTTCGCCCTCACGCGAATCAAGGCAAAGCGTGACGACGGCCAGGCTATCGCCGCATACGTGTTCGATGAGCGGGAACTTGACCCCAAGCTGACCGGACGCGTCGTCCTCGCGAAGAAGGAACGCGACGCCATCATCGAGCGCAAGGGCTCCAAATGTAATCTATGCGGAGCTGCACACAACATCCAGGTTGACCATCGTATCCCGTTCCAGGTTGTTGGCGAATCTCAGCGCGATGAAGCAGACCCGTATCAATTGCTCGACGGCGCGTGCAACCGGAAGAAATCGTGGAGTTGTGAGCATTGCCAGAATTGGCTGAAGCTCAAGAGTTTTGACACATGCCTTTCATGTTATTGGGCGAATCCTGATACATATACTCACGTCGCCATGCAGCCAGAAAGACGAGTAGATCTTGTCTGGAAGGGCGAAGAAGTAAATGCATTTGAACGACTAAAGCGCACTGCGGACAGGAATAAGAGATCGGTTGCAGACGAGATCAAAACAATGATTGCATCATAGAAAGTTGCTCGTCGAACTCATGCAGACCCATTGTCCGGTCGTCTCCCGTGGCGGGTATCACGTTATGCGAAATGTAAAGCGATTCAATGGTCACGTGATCTTGACCATTCAATGTCGCTTGGCTGGAGCGTCCAACATCCAGCAGAATGCGAGATGCGAGTTCTCTTGGCAACCGGTCACCATAGGTCCGATCCCCGCAAGAACCGTCATAGCTCAATATGAAGGGAATTCCCCGCCCATTAAGGACATTCAACCCTTCAATCATTCGCTTGCGAGTAACCCCGCCGATATAGCGTGAATCGCGTCCTTCGCTTGTGCCCTGGTAAGGAGGGTCTAAATAGAAGAAGTCTCCAGGCTCAGCGGTTTCGAATACTTCAAGAAAGTCAGCGCAGACAGTACGGGCTTTCCCATGAAGCAACCGATGTGCCGCGAGCAGTTCTTTCCGCATTGCGTCCGGTTTCGTTCCTGCTCTCCGCTTATCCGGCGATTGGTTGAATTCTCCTGACGGGTTGAAGCGCACCGCGTTCTTCACGCAGCGCGCGAGCAAGTAGAGAAGTTTCGCCGGATCACGGTCTTCATTGAATTGCGAGCGAATTTCGTAGAACTCATAGATAGGCCTTTCGCGTTCTCGCTTCCAAAGGCCCTCGTATTCGTTCGCAATGCCTTCCGGGTTGTCGATAATCGCCTGCCAAAGCATCACGAGAGGTTCAAGCCGATCACCTATTTCAAAACGTCTGAACTTCATCGAACTCGCTGCGGCGAGTGTCACCGCCGCCGAACCCGCAAATGGTTCGACCAGCCTCTCATATCGCCCCGCTTCCACATGGCTCAGAATCGCAGCAGCAAGCCGCCGTTTGCTTCCCTGATACGGAATGGGATGGGGAACCGAGAATCGCACGACTCACCTCAGACGATACGTAAAGTCATCTTATAGCAGTTCACGGTCGGTAGTGATTGCCCAATCCAAAACGTACCATAGTTTCGTCACTTATTCGCCAATTCCTTCGATAGGTCTAGAAATCCGACGCCATATTGGAACACCATCCCTAAACCGCGCATTCGGGCGGATGGCCCGAGTTTCCATCCCTCAGCAGACCCGCCCCAACCAAAACACTGTGGGTGCCCCATCCTTCCGAGCGAAGCCGAGGGATCTGCTTTTTGACGCCTGACCGAATGGGCGAGAAAGCAAGAACCGCCAACCGGCAAGCCTTTCTGATCCCTGATCCCTGGCCCCCCGTTCCCTCCCCGCCTCCGATTCGTTGGTCTCACCCACGACAAAATAGCAACAAAAAACGCAATACCTCGCCGTTTCACCCGAATCGCACTGATCTATCAGTACATTCCCCCAAAAAGATACCCATGTATCAGTACATTCGAGGAAAGTTTTCGCCCAAACGCAAAAAGTCGCCCCGGAAGCAGACAAAAACCGACCACTTCGTCGGCTCCAAACCCCACAATCTCTCCGCAAGTTCCTAAAGAAGTCCCTTCCCCACCCAAACCCCGCCAACCGGGAGCAAACTCCCACTGCCCACTGCCCACTGTCCACTGTTCACTGTCCACTGTCCACTGTTCACTGTCCACTGTTCAC
>PLOG01000044.1:0-7847 GCA_003142935.1 Acidobacteriaceae bacterium | reverse complement strand
ACTGTCCACTGTCCACTGTTCCCCCCTGCTATCCTTATTGCGATGGCCCACCCAGCGATGACGAAAGACACGAACACCCTCAATCGCCCCCAGCAAGCGCCCTCCACGCTCGCTGTCTGGCTGCTTCTNNATCGAGAAGCCGCCGCTGCCCTATTGGATCATCGCCGTCAGCTATCGCATCTTCGGCCAGAACACCTTTGCCACCCACCTGCCCAATGCGCTCGCCATGCTCGGCCTCACCTGGCTCGCCTGGCTCTGGGCGCGCCGCGCCTGGGGAGCGCGCGCCGGCCTCTATGCCGGTCTAGGTGTCCTCACCTCCATCGGCCCCTTTCTCTTTACCCGCTTCATCATTCCCGAGGCCGAGCTCAGCTTCTTCCTGCTCATCGCCCTCTACGGCCTCATCACCGGCCTCGAGGACGCCCGCCCCAATCGCTTCTATTGGGTCTACGCCGGCGTCGCCCTGGCCACCCTCACCAAGGGGCTCATCGCTCCCGTCTTCTTTATCGGAGCCGCCGTTCCTTACCTGCTGCTCACCGGCCAATGGCGCCGCTGGCGCGTGCTCAAGCCCATTAGCGGAACCCTGCTCTTCCTGCTCATCGCCGCCCCCTGGCACATCCTCGACGGTATCTACAATCCTGACCAGGGACACCCCTTCGGCAACCACCCCACCCTGGGCAACGTCCACGGCTTCTTCTACTTCTACTTCATCAACGAGCACGTCCTCCGCTTCTTCGGCCAGCGCTATCCGCACGACTACAACAAGATGCCCTACTCCATGTATTGGCTGGCTCACCTGGCCTGGCTTTTCCCGTGGAGCCTGTTCCTGCCCGCCGCCTTTTTCGCGGCCTGGAAAACCCGCCACAGTTGGCTCCAGCACCTCCATCGCGAGGCCGGGCAAACCGTCGACTTCTACCTCGACAACGCCATCCGCGAAGATGTCGCGAGCTACGTGGGCCGCGTCAAGTTCCGCGTCCGCACCATCTGGCTGCTCTCGCTCTTTTCCGCCTGGACCCTGCTCTTCTTCTCCATCTCCACCAATCAGGAGTACTACACCTTCCCCGTTTGGACGCCGCTCTTCATCCTCATCGCCGGCGTCGTCGCCGGCATTGAAGAGAACCGCGCCGCCAACGGCACGCCCGCCGGCAGCGGCTCCCTCGTTTCCACCCGCTGGCTCACCGGCGCGCAGGCCGCCTTCGCCGTCGTCGGCTTGCTCTCGGCCATCGCTCTCGGCTGGGGGCTCTGGACCTCGCGCAATCTGCCCTTCGTGCCCGACATCGGCACCCTGCTGGCCCATCGCGGCGTGGGCGATTACACGCTCTCCATGTCCCACCTCTTCGACCTCACCGGCCCCTCGTTCGCGGCTCTCCGCCTGCCCGCCATCCTTGCCGCCCTCGCTCTGCTCATCGGCCCCTTCGCCGGCTGGGTCTTGCGCTTGAAAAAGAAACACCTGGCCGCCACCATCGGCGTGGCCCTCACTTCAACCGTCTTCCTCATTGCCGCCCACATCGCCTTCGCCCGCTTCGCGCCCATGCTCGGTTCCAAGCCCATGGCCGACACCATCGTCGCCAAAGGCACGCCGAACGACACCTTCATCGTCTACGGCGACCAGTCCTCCGGCTCCTCGGTCATCTTCTATACCCACAAGTTTTTTGGGCCCAAGCTCACCCTCATCGTGACCCAGCAATGCGGCAAGCATGGCGAAGGCTCCACGCTCCTCTGGGGCTCCTGCTACCCTGACGCCCCGAAGATCGACATCGGCGAAGACCAGCTCTCCAAAATGTGGGGAACCGGCGAACGCAAGTGGCTCTTTGCCGAGGACCCTGACCAGACCAAAGTCGAGCAGTTGTTGGCCGGCCGCCTCTATTCCGTCCAATCCCTGGCCGACAAAACCCTCTGGACCGACCGCCCGCTATAGTAGAATCCCCGTTGGCGCAGCGCTTCGATACAGGCTGCGGAAAAACTCATCCGGGCGGTAGTCCGAGGTTTTAACTCCGGTATAAACGGAATGGATTTAATGGGGCCTCTACAGACTGCGGAAAAACTTGATCTTGGCACAAAACCTCAAGGCTTTGTATCAGGGCACGACTTCAGTCGGGCCGCAAATGCCGCAAAATGGACCTGGGCTTTAGCCCCTGCAAAACTCCACTTCGCGCCAGAATCAAATTCAAGCCTTTTTCCGCAGCCTGTTCTATAGCGCCCTCCCCGTCCAAAGCTCCGGGGAGAGCGGATCGCGCCAAGCGGGCTTTGAGATCGAACCTGTCACCATGACCTTCGGCCACATTGTTTCTCTCGCTCTGGGCGCGTTTGCCGTCTTCGGAGTCGTCACCTCGACTGTTTACAGCCTGCTGGTTGCCTTGGCCGTCAATGACTTTCGCCGCGCCGCCTCCAAACACGCGCCCGGTTCCTTCCGCCCCCCGGTCAGCGTCCTGAAAGCCCTGCATGGCGACGAACCCGACCTGGAACAAAACCTGGCCAGCTTTTTCGTGCAGGACTACCCGGAATACGAGATCCTCTTTTGCGCCCGCCACAGCAACGACCTGGGCCTGGAGGCGGCTCGCCGTGTTGCCGCTCGCTTCCCCAACGTCAATGCCCGCATCCTCACCTGCGGCGAGCCTCCCTGGCCCAATGCCCGCACCTTTTCCTTCGAGATCATGCGCCGCGAGGCCAAATATCCCATCCTCGTCACCAACGACAGCGATGTGCGCGTGGGTCCGGATTACCTGGCCTCGGTCGTCGCGCCGCTCGCCGACCCCAACGTCGGCATGGTCACCTGCCTCTACCGCGGCGTCACCCGCCATGGACTCTGGGCGCAACTGGAGGCCATGGGCATGAGCATCGAAATGACCTCCGGCGTGCTCGTGGCCAACATGGTCGAGGGGATGAAGTTCGCCCTCGGCCCTTCCATGGTCATGCGCCAGAGCACGGTCGAAAAAATCGGCGGTTTCGAGCCAATTTCCCACTACTATGCCGACGATTTTGTCCTCGGAAACTGGACTGCCCTCAAAGCCCGCCAAAAAGTCGTCCTATCTACCTACATTGTCGAGCATCATGTCCTGAACGGCGCCTTCAAAAAGAGCATCGCGCACCAACAAGGCTGGGCCACCTCCACCCGCTTCTCCCGACCCGCGGGCCATGTCGGCGAACTGTTGACCTATGCCGTTCCCTTTGGCCTCCTCGCGCTTGCGGTTCTGGGCAGCACAGGACACCTCCTTCTCGGTCTGGCGCTGCTGGCATTCACCCTCCTCGACCGCGTGCTCCTTTGCCTGCTGGTCGCCAGCTCGGTGGTCAAAGACGGCTCCGCCCTGCGCAAGGCGTGGCTCTATCCTCTGCGCGATTTCATGGGATTCTGTTTCTGGGTCAGGAGTTATTCCGGCTCGCGCCGCACGCGCTACCGCGGCGACCTTTACGAGTTGCTTCCGGAAGGAAGGCTCCGCAAGCTCGCGGAATGAACCTTGCCCGAACGTGAGGCTCAGCCCTTGCGCGCCGTAGCCGGTTTCGGCACCACCATCGGCCTGCGCAACGACACAATCGCCGCGCCCGAAGAAGGCGTCGCCTGCTGGAACCGCGTCAGCATTTCCGTCCGCACGTACTCCACAAAGCTCTGCATCTGCCGGTTCATCTCTTCCATCCGCTCCCGCATCTGCAAGATGATGGCGATCCCCGCGATGTTCACGCCCAGGTCCCGCGCCAGGTTCAGGATGAACTCCAGCCGCTCCAGGTCCTCATCCGTATAGAGCCGCGTATTGCCCTCGGTGCGCGACGGCTTCAGCAGCCCCTCGCGCTCATACAGGCGCAGCGTCTGCGGATGAATTTCGTACATCTCGGCCACCGCCGAAATCATGTACGCGCCCTTCGATTTGCGTTTTGCGGCCATAAGCTCTCTCGAACCAGCCTACCTTAACTGTCCCGCCAGATAAGTAATCACTTCGGCACACTGTGCACTGATTCCTTGCTTCACTCCATCTTGTCAAACAGAGTCACGCGCGGGTCCTGGTTGTTCAGCTTGGCCAACTCGCGCATGATCTCGCGACTGCGCTCGTCCTGCAGATGCGGAATCACGACCTCAATGGTCACAATCTGGTCGCCGCGCTGCTCCGGCCGCTGCGCATTTTCAACCCCCCGTTCCCGCATCCTCAGCTTTTGCCCGCTCTGCGTACCCGGCGGAATTTTCAACTGCGCGCGCCCGTCAATCGTCGGCACATCCACCTTCGCGCCCAGTGAAGCCTCGGCCACCGTCACCGGTACGGTCAGTTGAATATCGTCACCCACGCGCGTAAACACCGGATGCGTTCCCGTGCGCACAATCAGGAACAGGTCGCCGGCCGGCCCGCCGTTCACGCCCGCATTGCCCTTGCCCTGCAGCCGTATCCGCTGCCCGTCGCGCGTCCCGGCCTTGATGCGGAACTCAACCGCCTCGCTTCGCGTCACCGTGCCTTCACCTTGGCAAGTCGCGCACACATTCGAGGTGTGCCCCGTCCCATTGCAGCGCGGACAAGGAATGTTGAACTTCATCCGCCCGCCCATCTGCGTCACCTGGCCGGTGCCGTTGCACTCCGGACACTGCATCGCGCCGCCTGTGTGCGCCTGCCCGTGGCAGGTGGGGCAGGTTTCCTGCCGGTTGATCTGGATGCGCGCCTGGCCGCCGCGAATCGCCGTCCAGAAGTCCACTGTCGCCTGGTATTCCAGATCGGTTCCCGGCTGCGGCCCACGCGGCTGCTGCGCCCCGCTAAAGATGCCCGAAAAAATATCCTTGAAGCTGCCCCCCCACCCCGCGCCGCTCTGCTGCCCAGTCTGGTGGCCCGGGCCGCCGAAGCCCGAAAAATCGAAGCCGTCGAAGTCCACCTGCGACCGACCGCCCCCTCCCGCGCTCTGCTGCCGCGCACACGCCTCCGCCTGCGCCGGGTCAATTTGGTCGGAGTAGAACCCCAACTGGTCATACACCTTCCGCTTCTTCTCGTCGCTGAGGATATCGTTGGCCTCGGAGATCTCCTTGAACTTCTCCTCCGCCTTCTTGTCATTCGGGTTCACGTCAGGATGATATTTGCGCGCAGCCTTCCTGAACGCCTTGCGAATCTCATCTGGCGAGGCAGTCTTCTTCACTCCAAGCGTAGCGTAATAGTCCTTATTCGTTGTCGTGGGCATAGTTTGTGTAGACCCGTTTCCTCTTCAAGCAATCTGCCGTGCTTTCAATGCTCCGGTCTTGGTTCGCGGCGCCGGAAAAATCTCTATCTCAATCCGGGCCGTTACTTCCCGGCTTGCCAATGCCAGATCGTACGACATCTGCATCTTCATCCAGAAATCCGGCGTCGTCCCGAAGTAGCGCGCCAGGCGCAACGCCGTATCCGCCGTAATTCCCCGGCGCTCCCGCAAAATCTCCGATATCCGCGTGACAGGTACACGCAAGGCAAGTGCCAAAGCATTGGCCGAAAGTCCCAACGGTACAAGAAAATCCTCACGCAAGAACTCGCCCGGATGGATTGGTACCCCCCTCTGCTCGTGTCTACGCGGAATGCTCATGGCCGGTTCTCCTTAGTGATAATCGACAATCTCCACATCCCAGGCATCTTTCCCGTCCCAGCGAAAGCATACTCGATACTGGTCGCTAATACGGATGCTCCACCAACCCTTCCGGTCGCCCTTCAGCTTCTCCAGCCGGTTGCCGGGCGGCTTTAGCAAATCCTCAATCGCGCTCGCATAATCCACTGCTTGCAATCGACGTGCCGCAATCCGCGCAATGTTACTCCATCTCCGGCTCTTTCCGGTCAGGTAAACCGCTTCCGTCTCCTCATCGGCAAATGACTGGATCATGCTTAACGTTTATCGTAACACGGTAAACGAAACAGGCCCGAGGCCTTGCCGGCTCATGCGATCCGCAACGCCTTCTGCACCGCCTTGGGTTCGCGGTCAATCACCATCAGCCTTCAATCTTTGCATGTGCATCAAGACTTGCCTCGCATCTCCAAAATTCGTCATCGTAGTGCCCATCAAGCTCCGTCAGAAATATCCGTGGAATATCTGATTCCTTGACTCTCTTGTGCAACCTGAAGAACGGGGAGTATCGCTTTTCATTGGCATTCAGCGCAAGAGCCTCGTTCCGACGATCTCCAATTCGGATTATGTGATCACCAAATGCGAGTGCAGCGTCTGTGAAATCAATCCTGTTTTTACAAGCCAAGTATCCGACTTGGTTCAGAAAATGCACGAGATTCCATGCGGGAAGCGTGTTGTTCTTCCAGAATTCTCCTTTATCTTTCCTATCGAGATAGTTCCTCGCAAACTTGGCACGCACATACAGCATTTCTGGTGCGTTGAATCGTTTATTCATCAGTTCAAACGATGCGGATCGTGCTGATCTACTCATGACAATCCACGTCTGAAGTAGCCCAAATGCCAATGCGACCGTCCCAACCGCGCCCACCCAAGCGGCAAGCGCTCCGGATCGTTCGGTGAGGTGACTCCAGAAAAACATGCTTGCATACGATGGCCAAATACAAAACACGATAAATGCTGTCGCTGCTGCCCCGCACAGCAGCTCAGCCCAGCCCGCATTGAAACACACCCTCACGGCCTTCATTTCCTCGCTCCAAGATTCCTCGCGCCTGCAACTGCGGGGCGGACGACGTGAAGCCGCCCACCCCGCAGTTGCATACATACTCCGATCCCACCTAAGCACAAAGTCCGCGTTTAGGATGGGGCACCCGCAGTTCTTCGCGTACCTTCCAACTCATCCCTATCAAATCCGAATTGAACAAGTTCCGCTTCATTGAACACGAGAGGATCTGTGCTGTTCGCGAGCAATTGGATCAAATGACTAACCTCAAATTGCTCGATTAGGTTGGCGACTATTGACTGATCCCCGCTATATGCGTGCTCAAGTAGCCATCGAGTTTGGACTACGTTGAGTTGCGCCTCCGCAGTCAATTCAGTGGTGATGTTGGTAGCGATCACACGCTCATGCTTGAGGCCGTTTGTTGAGGCGTCCTCAAACATAAGCGTGTACTGGTCCAGAGGTCGGTTGGAAGTCAAAACAATCTCCTTCGCCTTGACCTAGCTATCTATTCTCGACGTCTCTCACTTCTTTTCGTCCACGTCCACATACTCGGCGTCGATGACTTCGCCTTCTTTCTTGGCTTCGGCAGCGGGAGCGCCAGCTTCTGGCGCTGTACCGGGCGCAGGCCCCGCCGCAGTCTCCGCGGCCTTGGCCTTATACATCACTTCGGCCAGCTTGTGGCTGGCATGCGTCAGCTTCTCGTGCGCGTCCTTCAGCTCCTTCGATGTCGGCGTGCCTTCCAGAACCTTCTTCGATTCGGCAAGCACCGTTTCCACCTCGGCCTTTTCCGGACCCTGGATCTTGTCGCCGCCGTCCTTCAACATCTTCTCGATGTTGTAGACCATCCCGTCCAGCGAATTGCGCGCATCGATCTCCTCGCGCTTCTCCTTGTCTTCGGAGGCGTGCGCATCGGCCTCTTTCGCCATCTTCTCCACTTCGTCCTTGCTCAGGCCCGAGCTTGAAGTGATGGTGATGCGCGTGTCCTTGCCGGTCGCGTTGTCCTTGGCCGTCACGTTCAAAATGCCGTTGGCGTCGATGTCGAAAGTGACCTCGATCTGCGGCACTCCACGCGGCGCTGGAGGAATCCCCGCCAGCTTGAATTTGCCCAGCGTGCGGTTCTGCGCCGCCAGGGGCCGTTCGCCCTGCAGCACGTGGACTTCAACTTCCGTCTGCGAGTCCGCCGCCGTCGAAAACGTCTCCGTCTTCTTGGTCGGAATCGTCGTGTTCCTCGGAATCATCGAGGTCGCCACGCCGCCCAGCGTCTCAATCGACAACGTCAGCGGCGTCACGTCCAGCA
>PLOG01000047.1 GCA_003142935.1 Acidobacteriaceae bacterium | reverse complement strand
CCGCGCATCGCAGCCAGGGAAAGACGGTGGACGCGGTAACCCTCTCCGCCGATGCGATGAAGCAGGAGTTGTTCTACGTCGGGGCCTCGCGTGGCCGCCAGGAAATCGTCGTGGTGACCAGTGACCGTGAACAGTTGCGCGAGATGCTCGGCGTCTCCACAGCGCGGCCATCGGCAACTGAGCTGGCAAGAGAACAGACGCAGCTTCATCCCGCGCTAATGCGAAGCCCTGAGCGATCGCCATTACAGACCATTGAACCGTCGCTGCTACGGAAAAAGGATGGCCACAAGCACGATCTGGGAATGAGCCGGTGACTCCTGGCAATCATTGGACAAACCGTAGACGCATGCAACTCTCTTGCTAATTTCAGCGTCAACCGCGTGATCGTTCCGTGCGAGAGGCCGGCCGTCTCAAGTTCCTTTTGGATAATTGGGGCGCGCTCGACGCGGATTCGCCGAATCCATTGTTGCCTATGAAGGCACGTCTGCTGCGGATATCCTCCATGTCCGCCGGAAGCTTGATCTCTGTTTACGCAGAATCGCCGTGTCGCTTAGCGAGCGTCCCATCGAGCGTGGAAAGTCCCGAGCCGCCGGAGAACGCGAACTGAAAAAGACGAATTCGGAATTGACAAATGTCAGGTCATAGTCTAATAATTATTAGAGTATGGCTGAGATATATAACGCCTTTGCCCGATGCCGCGAAGTGCTGCTCGACCGGCTGAAGGAATCCGCGCCGGCCCGCATCCAGCTTCTCACCGGACCACGCCAAGTGGGCAAAACCACGTTGCTACTGGAAATCGCCGCCAGGTTCGGCGACAGAGCTGTGTATGCCGCCGGAGACGATCCAGATGCCGCGCTGCCCGGATTCTGGGAGCGTTGCTGGGCAGATGCTGAGACGCGAGCGCAGCGCGAGACAGCGGTTCTGCTGTTGGACGAAGTGCATCATCTCTCCGACTGGGCTGGGCGGCTTAAGGGCCATTGGGACCGCGCTCGCCGCCGTCATATTCCCATTCATGTCGTAGCCACCGGCTCTTCGGCGTTGCGTGTCGCCACAGGTTCGCGCGAAAGTCTGGCGGGGCGCTTCGAGCGGCTGACCTTAAGCCATTGGCCCGCCTCCTCGCTGGCCGATGCCTTTCATCTTTCGCCGCGTGAAGCCGCTCAGAGCCTCGTTCGCTTTGGCTCATATCCTGGCGCAGTCGAGTTCCAAAAGGATTTTGCGCGCTGGCGGGCTTACGTGCGCGATGCCATCATTGAACCAGCAATTGGCCGTGATGTATTGGCAATGGGAGCTGTGCGGCGCCCTGCGCTGCTGCGCCAAGTATTCGCTATTGCCACCGGTTCGCCCGCGCAGATCGTCTCACTCCAGAAGATGCAGGGACAGTTACAAGACAGCGGCGCTCTCGAAACAGTCGCCCATTATCTGGCGCTGCTTCAGGACGCCTACCTGGTTGCGCCGCTGGAGAAATACTCGGCGCAGGCTCTCAGACGCCGCGCCTCTCCGCCCAAGCTCGTAGTGCTAAACAATGCCCTTCTATCCGCCATGCATCCCGATGGCCCTCCCGATCCTGCTCGTGAGCCCGAGCGTTTCGGCTTCTGGGTCGAGAATGCCTGTCTCGCCTTTGCCATCAACCAAGACCAACAAGTGACGTACTGGCGAGAGGAACCACTGGAGATCGATGCTGTCTTCAACGGGAGTTGGGGGCAGTGGGCGGTCGAGGTCAAGACGGGAAGATACGATGTCCAGGCTCTCCGTGGACTTCTGGAATTCTGTCGCCGCCATCCCGCATTCAAACCGCTGGTTATCTGTGCGCCGGACAGTGAAGAGACTGCACGGCGACACGGGATTTTAAGCATTAGTTGGGAAGATTTTCTGATAAAAGGCCCACCCGGAAACTGAACAAAGCTGAAGGTCGTAAAGCTTCCGAAAACCGAAGAGGGATAGAATCTGTGAGAGAGCTGCATCAGAGAGAGTTTGACATTTACGCTTTGGCGTTGCCACGAGGCCACGGGTTTGGTGATAGACCGCCAATTGGTGCGTGGCTGAGTGACGATGGTTTTGGTTGTGGCATTGTAACCAAGGATGTGAACGATACGAGTTTTGGCATTATCGTCATGCGTAGGAGGGTCGATTCTGTCTGGACCGTAACGGTCAAAGAGCATGGCTTCAGGTCGCGGGCAGAGGCCTGTGCATACATGGAACCATGCCTGAAGGACGGTTCTCCCCGTGAGGCGCTCCCCCCGGGAATTCGAGCACGACCGCCGCTTCACGATTTTGAAGAGAGGACGCCAAATGAAATCTTTAAGCTACTAGTAGATGGAGCCCACTCTCGGGCGGCTTGGATCTTGAATCAACTCTACCTCGCCCTCCCCAATCCAGATCAAAACTGGGTGAGCGACTGTCAGACAAAGAACTTCCACACGAGGCTTTGGGAGGCACAGCTTCTTGCCTCCTTCCGAGAACAAGGGTTGCTCGTTACACAGCCCTATGAATCTCCGGACTTTCACATCGAGAACCGTTTGGGAGGAGAGGCTTGGATTGAGGCAGTAACAGCGAACCCAACAGTAGCGTACAGTCATTTCAACGCGCCGCCCGTCGATCCCCCTACCGCGCGCGAAGAGATCTTTTTTGGACCGGCAGCATTGCGTTTTGCCAAAACCCTTGGAAACAAACTTGATCGACACTATAACCAATTGCCCCACGTTTATGAAAAACCGTTCATGCTGGCTCTTGCAGACTTTCAGGCACCTGCGTCAATGACATGGAGCCGCGAAGGCTTGATTGGATATCTCTACGGCGAAGGTGCTCAAGAGATCGAAATCAATGGTCACCTGCAGGCTGTGGCCATGCCCCGAAAGCAACTACTTGGACCAACTCAATTTCCGGCTGGACTGTTCTCCGACTCACGACATTCAGAATTATCAGCAGTGCTTTTCTCGAATGCATGTTCAATTGCAAAACTCAATCGTGTGCTAGCTTCAGGGCTAGGTGCGCCCGAGGGGGTTCGCTATACGCGCATCGGAGCGTTCTTCGACCGCACACCTGGCGCACTCAAGAACATCCCATTTTGCCTCGACGTAACAAGCGACGAGTATCGTCGACTGTGGCCACAAGGATATGAGCCATGGTCGGCGGAGCTTGAGGTGTTTCACAATCCATATGCCAAGTACCCGGTTCCGTTTGGGCTTCTTCCAGAGGCAACTCACTGGTTCGAGAAAGATGGAGAGAAGGTCTGCCGGAGCTTTTATGCAACTTCTGTTCTGTGGTCCAAGACGCTGATCACGGACGTTAGGAAACCAGCTCCCAAACTGGAGGATTTCCAAG
>PLOG01000076.1 GCA_003142935.1 Acidobacteriaceae bacterium | reverse complement strand
CGGCTGTCGTGCGGGCGTCCACGTCCGCACTTGTCTGAGAGTGATTACCAATTCATACAGTCCGAATACTGGAACACTACCTGCCGGCGTGCGCCGGCCAGCCGCTCTCAGTTTTTCCCGCTGAATTCATGCACTGCGGCGAGCATGGCGACGATATCTTCCACCGGCTTTTGAGACTACTCCGAGGGAGTTGGCTCAACTTGAGCTGCCAAGAGGTCGACCACATGGTTCACGATAATCAGGTCTTCGGCAGGGGGAATTACGCGCACGGTTACGGGAGAATTCTCGACCGAAATGACTGCCTCGCCGCGGATGTTGTTTTTTGCCGGGTCGAGCACGATACCGAGCGCGCCAAGGCCAGCACAAATCTCCGCGCGCACTGCAATATCGTTTTCGCCGATGCCACCAGTGAAGACCAGCATGTCGAGTCCGTCGAGCTCGGGGAAAAAGCTGCCGATGCATTTGGCGATGGTCCAGTTGAATTTGTCTACTGCAAGCCGCGCTTCGCGGTTGCCGATGTTGATGGCGCTGCGCAGGTCTCGCATGTCGTTGGAGAGTTCGCTGACGCCCAGCAGGCCGGCCTTCTTGTTGGCCATCGCTTCCAACTGGTCCGCGGCTTCGGTTGCGCTGGCGGTGTTCTCCGCGATCTGGCGCAGGATGAATAGAAGTACGCCGGGGTCGACGTCTCCGGTGCGCGTGCCGCTAACGATGCCGCCGGTCGGCGTCAAACCCATCGAAGTGTCGAGGCACCGGCCGTTGCGAATAGCGGCGATGGAGGCGCCATTGCCGAGGTGAGCTACGATGAGCCTTTCCGGCACGTTGGGTTGCAACTGGTAAACGATGGACTCGTACGAGATGCCGTGAAAGCCGACGCGGCGCACGCCGAGGGCGGAGTACTCCGCGGGAATCGGCATGTGGGTTACTACTTCCGGCAGGGTGCGGTGGAAGTACGAGTCAGAGCAAGCGAAGTTAGGAACGCCGGGAAAAAGTTGCAGCGCCTCGCGCATGATGTAAGCGCCGATGGGTGTATGCAGCGGAGCAAGGTTTTTGAAGCGCTCCATCTCGTCGATCATTTGGGGCGTGACGCGCAGGTTGTCTTGCAATGTGGGCGCGGCGCAAACCATGCGATGGCCGATGGCAGCCGGGGCGTGGAAATCGCCGGAGTGGAGCAGATCCGCAACCATCTTGAAGGCGACGGAACGGTTGGGCAACGCGGGAGATCGATCGACCAGCTTGTTGCCTTCGGCGTCCTTGATCCAGAACTTGCCCTGCTCGGTGCCGATGCCGTCGACCGCGCCCTCGTAGAGTTTACGGCGCTCGCCGTTGCCAGCCTCATAGATTGAGAATTTGATGGATGAAGATCCGCTGTTCAAAACCAGGACAGGCAAAGAAGACATGAATGAATACCTCGGAGCGTTGCTGCTGAAGAAAACAGCGAACTGACGGAATTAACGATCAAAATCGGAATATGTTTCTAGCAATTCACGCGCGGCGCGGAACGATGTTGTGTGCCCTTCAAGTACTTCCTGCTCAAGCTTCTCCATGCGCGCCTTGATAGCTGGATGCGACTCGAACCGATGCTTCAATCCATCCCGGATGATCTCATGCATCCATTTCTGTGTCTGGTTGCGCCGTGCAAGGCCGAACCAGCCATTGGCTTTTGTCATGGCCGTGTACTCGAGAACGCAGTTCCAAAGCGCGGAGATCCCCATTCCGGTTTGTGCCGAACAAGTGAGCGCGCGCGGTGTCCATCCGGACTGGGTGACGGGAAAGTAATGCAAAGCATTCTGCGCTTCGCCCCTGGCCCTTTCCGCGGCCTTGAGATTTGTACCATCGGCTTTGTTGACCGCCACCAGGTCGGCCAGTTCCATCACGCCGCGCTTCATGCCCTGGAGCTCGTCGCCAGCCCCGGCCAATGTAATGAGCAGAAAGAAATCGACCATGTCATGAACGGCGGTCTCGGATTGTCCCACGCCAACTGTTTCAACGAGAATGTTCCGATAGCCCGCTGCCTCGCATAGCAGCATCGCTTCGCGCGTGCGCTGCGCGACGCCGCCGAGAGATCCTCGGGAGGGCGAGGGCCGGATAAACGCCATGTCGGTGGAGGCGAGAGAACTCATCCGGGTCTTATCGCCGAGAATGCTCCCACCGGAAATCTGGCTGCTGGGATCGATCGCGAGCACGGCGACTTTCTGTCCGAGCTCGCCAATCAAATATGTGCCCAGAACTTCAATCACGCTGCTCTTGCCGGCGCCGGGAACGCCGGTGACTCCAGCGCGAATTGAATTGCCGCTGTGAGGAAGACAGTCCTCGACGATTTGCTCGGCTAAATTCCGGTCAGCTTCGCGGGAGCTTTCAATAAGCGTGATGGCCCGAGCGAGGATGGTGCGATCGCCGTGCAGAATGCCGTCTATGTATTGTCGATGCGAAAGGATTCGCTGCCGACGGGCGCCGCGCTGGCTCGGCTCCGGCGCAACGCAACCAGGCCTGACATGTAACGCACTTTGATCGGAGTCCGCCAAGTTATGAACTTCCTCCAACCGGGCAACTGTTCAGCGCTTCGATAATCTTCTGTGCCGCCACTGGGATCACAGTGCCTGGTCCGTAGATTCCGGCCACGCCGGCGCTGTACAGAAATTCGTAGTCTTGCGGTGGGATCACTCCGCCAACGACCACCAGAATGTCATCCCGCTTGAGGTTGCGAAGCTCGCCGATCAACTGCGGCACCAGCGTTTTGTGTCCCGCGGCAAGTGAAGACACGCCGACTACGTGCACGTCGTTCTCAACGGCATGGCGCGCCACCTCGCGTGGGGTCTGGAACAGCGGGCCGATNNAACCATCCGCTCCGCCTTTTTGAACTCCGCGCCTCTGCCGCCCTCAGCGGAATAGACTCCTGCGATAATGCGCGTGGTGGCCTGGTACCGGCCCCACACGTTTTCAAGCGCGGCGGAGATTTCGCCAAGGGTGGCGTGCTTGCGAGCTGCATCCACAGCGCACTCCAGAAGATTGCCCTCGCCGGTGACAGCGCATTTTTCAAGCTGCTGGAGGGACTGACGCACGGCGCCGCTGTCGCGTTCGCGCTTTAATTGGGCAAGACGGCTCAGTTGCGATTCGCGCACCGCATTGTTGTCGATATCGAGAACAGGGACCAGCGTTTCTTCCGAGGATAGATAGGCGTTGAGGCCAACGATCACATCGGCGCCGGAGTCGATACGGGCCTGCCTGCGCGCCGCCGCCTCTTCGATGCGCATCTTGGGAACGCCGGTTTCAATGGCCTTCGTCATTCCGCCGAGTGACTCCACTTCTTCGATCAGCTCCCACGCGGCGTGCATCAGCTCATGCGTAAGGCGCTCGACATAATAAGAGCCTGCCCATGGATCGACGATGCGCGTAATGTCGGTTTCCTGCTGCAGATAAATCTGCGTATTGCGGGCGATGCGCGCGGAGAAATCGGTGGGCAAGGCAAGAGCTTCATCGAGAGCATTGGTGTGGAGAGACTGCGTGTGTCCAAATGCCGCGGCCAGCGCCTCGATACAAGTGCGCGCAACATTGTTGAATGGATCCTGCGCTGTCAGACTCCAGCCCGATGTCTGTGAATGTGTGCGCAATGCCAGCGATTTCGGATTTTTCGGATTGAAGGTCTTTACGAGCTTGGCCCACATCATGCGCGCGGCACGCATCTTGGCAATCTCCATAAAATGGTTCATGCCAATGCCCCAGAAGAAGGAAATGCGCGGCGCAAAGCTGTCCACGTCAAGGCCTGCTCTAACGCCGGTGCGCAGATACTCCAGGCCGTCGGCGAGCGTGTAGGCCAGCTCGAGATCGGCAGTGGCTCCGGCCTCCTGCATGTGATAACCGCTCACGCTGATGCAGTTGAACTTCGGCATTTTGGCCGCGCAGTAGCGGAAGATATCGCCGACGATCCGCATGGAGCCGGCGGGGGGATAGATATAGGTATTGCGGACCATAAACTCTTTGAGGATGTCGTTCTGAATGGTTCCGCTCAACTTCTCCGGCGCCACGCCCTGCTCTTCAGCCGCAACGATATAAAACGCCATGATGGGAAGCACTGCGCCGTTCATGGTCATCGACACCGACATTTGATCGAGTGGAATGCGGTCGAACAGGATCTTCATGTCGAGGATCGAAGCGATAGCCACGCCGGCCTTGCCCACATCGCCGGCTACGCGCTCGTGGTCAGAGTCATATCCGCGATGCGTGGCCAGATCGAACGCGACTGAGAGTCCACGCTGGCCGGCGGCGAGATTTCGCCGATAAAACGCGTTGGATTCTTCCGCGGTTGAGAACCCGGCGTATTGCCGAATCGTCCAGGGCTGCATTACATACATGGTGCTGTACGGGCCGCGGAGATAGGGCGGAATTCCGGCAGCATACTCCAGATGCTCTAGTTCTTTAAGGTCATCGCCGGTATAGAAGCTTTTGACGGCAATATGTTCCGGCGAGAGCCACTCGGTAGTCTCTCGTGCAGCCGTCCTTGCGGCTGCGGGCTTCAAGTCGATCTTTGAAAAGTCTGGGCGCATCGCTAAGCCTCGATCCCCAGCTTCAACTGCCAGGATGTTAGAACTTCGATCGGATTGCTTTTTACATGAATGAAGTCGGCAACGCCGGCCGCTCGCAGTTGCTCCGCGCATTCGGGATTTCCGGCAACGATCACTGGAGTCGTGCGCCCGAGAGCATTCAGCTTGGGCGCAAGATCCGTGGCCAAGGCCAGATATTCCGGATCGGAGCTGCAGAGGACGATGAGGTCGGCGTTGTGGGCAGCGATTTCATCGACATTGGAAAATCGCTGGGCGACGATATCGAAGCCGGCGCATGCAAAGAAATTGGCGGCGAAGGTGGAACGCGCGGATCGCATCTTCACGTCGCCGAATTCGGCAATCAGAACGCGCGGCAGCTTTCCCGTGCTAGCGGCATGGCGCTCGGTACGCAGACGAAGCGATTCGTAACTCTGTGCGCCGCGCCGCTCGCCCGCGAGACAGATCGGTTCGACGCGATGCAAAGCTTTCTCGGAAGGATCGGCGTATTGATTGGTCCCGGTGAACACGCGGCGCCGAGTGATAACTGCTTTTTCCCTCTTCGTCAGCGAAGTTTGCAGGGCTGCGGCGACTTGTCCATCGGCTACCGCCTTCCTGTAGCCTCCAACTGACTCGATCTGCTGCATCGCCTTCCAACCTTCGCGAGCAAGGAAATCGGTGATGACCTCCAGGCAATACGACCCGGCGGCTGGATCCGCGACATGAGACAGCAGCGCCTCTTTCTTGAGGATGATTTGCGTATTCCTGGCAAGACGGCGGCTGGCCTCATCGGGCGTCTTATAGCACTCGTCGAAGGCTGCGACGGAAATGGAATCCGCGCCGCCGAGAACAGCGGACATGGCCTCGGTAGTCGCGCGCAGTATGTTGACATGGGGATCGTAGATGGTTTTGTTCCAGCTCGATGTGCGGGCATGGATGCGGGCACGGGCGCCGTCGGCGGTTCCGCCAAAACTCTCGACGGCCTGGGCCCACAATGTGCGGAAGGCACGGAACTTGGCAATCTGAAAAAAATAGCTCGCGCCAATTGCAAAGGAGAAGCTGATAGCGGCTGCCGCGAGATCGATCTCCACACCACGCGATTGCATTTCGGCGAGAAAGTCGACGCCGGCGGCTAGAGTAAAGCCAACTTCTTCGACGGCGGTGGCTCCTGACTCTTCAAATAGAGAGCCATCGATCGTGAAGGGAATGAACCTGGGAGGCGCGGCCTTGATGACCTCCGCGGCGAAGTCAGGATTTGTAAACGGGTTCAATCCTGTGGATACCAGCGCCGAGTTCGGGCGCTCCTTCAATCGCCCCATCAAAAGGCGAATGAACGGCTCTCCGGCATTCTGGAAATGCGTGGGAATTTCTTGCAGGTTGAGCAGGAGCATTCCCAGGTCCGAGGCATTGCGGAGCGCAACGTTGAGAAACGCAATTTCCTCGGCGCCGGCGGCCACGGCACTCTGCGCGGCGCGATTTGCCTGCTCGGGATCAGCCGCGTCGATCTCTTCGCGAATACGCCAGTCACCGGCGAGGCGAGTGTTGCGAAGATCGGGAGAATTGCCGGGCGCCGCATCGGGAAAGCCCATTCCGGCTATGTCTTCTGCGCGGTAGTAGGGCTTGACGGCGAGCCCTTCCGGCGTTTGCCAAATCAGTTTCCTGGCGTAATCGGCTCCCTTCAAGTCCCTGGCGATCGCGTCTTCCCACGATTGCGTGCTTACCGGTGGAAACTCCTGGAGCAGATTGTCAGTTGCCATTTTTCTTCACTTGCTTTCAGGGTCTTCCACAATTTCAATCAGGAACCCAAATGGATTTTCGGCTCTCGATTTAGGATGAACGAAGAAGACGGTTGTCCCTCGCGAGCCTTTTCGTGGCGCCTTGTCGATTATCTGAAATCCGCTCGCCTTCATTGCGTCGAATGCCTGTTGCGCGCTCTCCACGCGAAACGCCACATGCGCCAGTCCGCCGCGTCCGCCATTTCGCTCAATCAACTTTTGCACCGGCGATTCCGGAGTCAAAGGCTCGAGCAACTGGATCAGGTTTGGCCCGTCTCCGATCTGCAACAACGCTTCGCGCACCTGATCGCTGCCCAATACTTCTTCGCGATGAATCTCCTTGAAGCCGATCATCGCGTAGGCCTGAATCTGACTGTCCAGTTCGCCCTGTTTTACGGCGATCGCGATATGGTCAACGAACTTGATTCCTGGCGTAGCCTTCAAATCTTCCTGAATACTGCTCACTTGTTTCCCTTTCAATCCGAACTGCTAGTCGCATCGGGGTTTCAGTAACCCGCGATCACTCCACCTCAATGAGAACCTGGTGCAGCTTCACCGGGTCGCCGGACGCCACGTTTACGCACTTCACTTTTCCCGCATGGAATGCTCTAATGCTGGTCTCCATCTTCATGGCTTCGAGCACGGCGATCACGTCGTTGGGTTGAATCTCCTGTCCCGGCTTCACGTCAACCCTGATGACCAGGCCGGTGACCGGGCTGCGGTATTGTTTCTCGTCCGCAGTGCTCAGCGATGCTGCTGGTGCGGGAACATAGGCGCCAAGCGCCGGTACCGACTGCGACAGTTCGGGAACAGGCGCATACGGCGGATAAGCCGGTTGGATTGCATCATCATCCAGAACTTCGACTTCAGCCTGGTAAGTCTTTCCGTCGATCTTTATCTGCAGCTTCAAGTTTTCGGTTCCTTTCCTTCCGCGTCCGACAGATCTTCCGATCGGCTTATCGCTTCGGCCGCGTGTTGTGCGAGGCTTGAATGGATGCGCGCCCCTGGCGCGTCCAACGGCTCGACGATTCGGGCGACGAATGCAGCAGCTCAAGTGAACGAATTCGGAGATGTTTCCCCAGGACTACGGCGGCAGCGGCAGTAATTACCGCGAGGATTTCAGGAGGGACTTCCTCTACCGCCGTTCCAGCTTCCCCTGTCGTAGCCGCGGATTTCGCGCTCAATTCCACGTGCGGTTCCTCTTCATAGCGGGATCAATCCATGCTTTTTCTGCGGACGGAGTTCGCGCTTGGTGTGCAGGGATTCAAGCGCTCCGGCCAGATACTTCCTGGTCTCGGCAGGTTCAATGATGTCATCCACAAGGCGCCGGCCGGCAGCAACGTAAGGGTTGGCAAACGTGTCCCGGTATGCATTCACCAGTTCATTGCGGCGGCCTTCCCTATCGTCCGCCGTGTCGATTTCACGGCGAAAGACGATCTCGGCAGCGCCCTCGGCGCCCATGACCGCGATCTCGGCTGTGGGCCACGCTACCACCCGGTCCGCGCCCAGGCCCTTGGAACACATCGCGATGTAGGCTCCGCCATAGGCTTTGCGCAACACGACGGTGATCTTGGGAACCGTGGAGGCCGAATAGGCAAAAAGCAGCTTGGCGCCGTGGCGGATGATTCCGCCGCGCTCCTGCTCCACCCCAGGGAGAAAGCCAGGCACATCGACAAAGGTAAGAAGCGGAATGCTGAAGGCATTGCAGAAGCGAACGAAGCGCGCAGACTTGTCTGAGGCGTCGATGTCGAGCGCTCCGGCGAGAACACATGGCTGGTTGGCGACGATCCCCACGGGGCGGCCCTCGAGACGCCCAAAACCGATCACGATGTTTGCCGCAAACCCCGGCTGAATCTCGAGAAAGTCCTGGTTGTCGACAACGCGTGAGATAACGGCCCGGACATCGTAGGCGATCTTGGGGTCGGCGGGAATCGCGTCATTCATCTGCGAGTCGGACCTGATCTTCGAATTGAAGGGCATCCGGGGCGGATCTTCGAGATTGTTCGAAGGCATAAAGCTGAGCAGCCGCCGGCAGAGTTGAATTGCCTCTTCATCGTTCCGGGCGATCAGATGCACGACGCCGGAGTTGTTCATTTGCGACTGAGGGCCGCCGAGCTCCTCCGCACTGACCACTTCGCCGGTGACCTGCTTGATGACCTGCGGCCCGGTGATGAACATGCGGCCTTGCTGGGTTTGGATGACAAAGTCGGTTAGCGCCGGGCTGTAGGCAGCGCCTCCCGCGCACGGGCCGCAAATCAGGGAGATCTGGGGCACCGTACCTGAGAGCATCACATTGTTGTAGAAAACGCGGGCATAGCCGGCCAGGCTGTCGATGCCCTCCTGCACGCGCGCGCCGCCTGAATCGTTAATAAAGATGAAGGGGCTGCCGGTCTTGAGCGACATAACCATCATGTCGGCGACCTTGTTGCTGTGGGTTTCGCCGGCGGCGCCTCCAGCTACCGTAAAGTCCTGGCTGGCCAAATGCACCAGGCGGCCGTCGATAGTTGCACATCCGGTCACAACCCCATCGGCGGGCAGGTCCTTTTCCGCCATTCCAAAATAGGTGGCGCGATGGCGAGCGAAAAGACCGATCTCCTCAAAGCTTTCCTTGTCGACAAGCTTCGCCACCCGCTCCCGCGCCGACAGCTTGCCGGAGTCGTGCTGTTTTTCGATGCGATTTTTGCCGCCACCGAGTTCCAGCTCGGCACGCTTCGCGCGAAGGCCGGAGACCTTTTCCGCCATCGATGCTGTCTTGGGGCTTTCAGCCTGGGTTGCCATTTCTGCTCCGGGGTTCGTCGAATCCTGGAGGGGTTTGACGCCATCTGACGGAACCTGGCGTGGATAAACACCCTCTCATCGCTCGAATTCTATCCTCCGAAATGGGATGTCCGATGTGATGGGATTCACGTACCTCCTGCGGAGGCAGGCAGCCGGAGGACGGAGGTCTACGGCGTCAAAGCGGCTAGCCCTTTGGGTGGTTTTGTGTTGATAACACAGTGGTTACTTGGCAAGGCAGGGTGGGATTGTTCGCGTGCAGCGGGCAGCGCCGGCCAGCGCAAGCAGCCGGACAGTAATTGACAGGCATTCGCGTTCTTGTTTTCGATTGCGCGGCCCAGCACTTACATTGATTCCGCCCCAGGGCCGCCTGGGTGAGCTTGAGGAGCGCGCAACTGGCTGGGAACAACCGTTGGGAGCGCGTTTTTTTGGCGCCAGTCTGCGAGCTACAACTTTTGGGCCATGCGCATTCCACCCAAGTGTCAGCAGGGGTGATTTCGTGGTATTTAGATTTCCCGTAGTTTTCTGATAATGAGGGTGCTGGATAATTGCGGCGGAGTCTGAGGACTGACACCTACAAAATATCCTCCCTGGGGTGCCTTGTGTTCCGGAAAGGTCTAGTTCTCATCGGACTTCCCGTTGTTGCGGCCGTTTGCCTGTCGGGTTGTGGGGGCAAGGTCGGCAGCTCCGGCAGTTCCGGCGGTTCAGAGCCTACAAGCGTATCCATATCGGCGCCTTCATCGTCAGTGGACGGGGCGGATTCGATTACGCTGACGGCGACGGTGACCGACGATAACCACGCCGACGGAGTTACCTGGAGCTTGACCGGCGCAGGGACACTCTCGAACCAGACCACAACTTCAGTCACATATACAGCGCCCGCGGCCACGTCCTCAGCACAGCAAGCGACGGTGATGGCAGTCTCCGTGAAGGAGACCACCAAGTATTCAACCACTGCGCTTACGGTTCCCGCGTCTCCTGTGATTGCAACCTCGAGCAACGCTCTTGCAGGCAACGTCGGAATCACCTATTCGGTTCAACTGGCCGGTGGTGGCGGAATCGCCCCCTACACGTGGACCGTGGCCTCCGGCTATACGCTGCCGGAGGGGCTCAGCCTTTCGACGGCAGGAGTGCTTTCAGGCACTCCCATGGCAGTTGCCACCGGGACCACCAAGATTGAATTCCAGATGAAGGATTCCGGCACGCCTGCGCCACTTTCCGCGGCCCGCGTGCTGGGCATTTCAATTGCCGCAGCTCCGGCAATTGCGTTTAACGGGACCATGCCGGCCACCGGGAGTTTTGAACAGGCGTATGCAGGGAGTGTTGCCGCCAGCGGAGGCGCCGGCGCGCTGACTTACTCGTTGAGCAGCGGGGCAATGCCGACAGGCCTGAGCCTGAACGCAGCCAACGGCTCGGTTACCGGCACAACCACCGCTGGGGGCGCCTATAACTTCACCATCATGGCGGCAGACGCCTTCGGGGACTCGGCGACTCGCCCGTATCAGATTGTGGTTACCTCGCCATTGCTATCCATCACGCCAGGTCCGGGGAGCCTGCCGGTTGCGGTTACAGGACAGGCGTATTCAAAAACGCTCACCGTCACGGGCGGCACCGCGACAGGATACGCGTGGACTGTTTCAGGCTTGTCCAACGGCCTCACTTCCTCGGCCAACGGCGGAACGTTGACCATCAGTGGGCCTGCGACCGCGGCGGGCGCGGTCAACTTTACCGCATCGGCGAAGGACAGCGCGGGGAACGCCTCAAGCACAATTTCTTACAGCATTCAGGTTTACAGCCCGGTGACTTTGCCGCTGACCATTCCGGCGACACTGGCGTCGGCGGCGACATTTAACACGGCCTACAGCGGAACAGTGGCGGCAAGCGGCGGGAGCGGAAACTACGCCTGGACCGTAACAGGCCAGGCAGACGGACTGACCACTTCGTCGAGCGGCGGGACTCTGACGGTGAGCGGAACGCCGACAGCGACAGGGGCTGTTTCGTTAAACGTCTCTGTAAAGGACACAACCACGGGCGTAACAGCGGGGCCATTCACCTACACCATTACGATCTACGACACGGTGAGAATTCCTGCGCCTAATCCGGCCACGCTTGGACCAGCGACCCTCAGCCTGCCTTATACCGGGACAATTGTCGCCTCGGGTGGCAGCGGAAACTACTCATGGACAGTGACAGGCCTGCCTTCAAACAGTCTTTCCTCTTCTGCCGCGGGTGGGACGCTGACCATAAGCGGAACGCCAACATCGGCGACCACGGTATCGTTCGGCGTGACGGTCAAGGACAACCTGACGAATATCAGCGTGGGACCGTACACCTATACCGTCACAGTCTATAACTCGCTCACACTGCCCACGCCAAATCCGGCATCCCTGGGCCCCGCGGACTTAAGCTCGATTTATAGCGGAACGATCGCCGTGGCCGGCGGCAGCGGGAACTATAGCTGGACCGTAACCGCCTTGTCCGACGGGCTGAGTGCCGCGGAGAGCGGCTCAACACTTACGGTTAGCGGAACGCCGGCTTCCGCGGCAACCGTCTCATTCAACGTGAGCGTGAAAGATAATTCGACGAATACCACCGTAGGTCCATATACATATACGATCACGGTGAACAGCGCCCTGGCATTGCCCGCGCCCAATCCCAACTCGCTCCCAGCCGGATACCCAAGCGTGCCTTACACGGGTTCGATCAGTGCCTCAGGCGGCAGCGGCCGCTATTCCTGGCTGGTTACGGGTTTGTCTGACAACCTGAGCCCAAGCCCGAGTGGTGGCACGCTCACCATCAATGGAACGCCAGGGGCAACGCCGGCTACAGTCAGATTCAACGTAACGTTGACCGACACCCAAACGAATGCCTCAATTACACAGAAAGGGTACAGCATTGCGATCAATCCTCCGGCCCCGTTGATCCTGCCTGCGCCTGATCCTGCGACTCTTCCGTCGGCAATTACCACTGAACTTTATGTGGGCTCGATTGTCGCGACGGGCGGCCTGCCTCCTTACACCTGGTCGGTGAACGGAGTCTCCATCCCCAATACCGGCGCGGCGGTCGCCATTGCGGACGGCATCTCGGTTTCCAACAACGGCAGCAACACTCTTTCCGTCGGTGGCACGCCCACTGCGATTCAAACGGTGAACCTGACGAATGTCCAGGTGACCGATTCACTGGGTACCAACCAGAGCAACTCGTACACCATCGCGGTTAATCGAGTGTCGCAGGTGAGTGGCCAGATTTCTCTAAACGGCGTTTGCGGCGCTGGCAGCCCGTCCGTGCCAACCATCACGGTCAAACTGCTCACAAGTCCAGGCGGGGCAGTCGTCCAAACGGTGACTACCGACAGCAGCGGGAACTTCGTCTTTCCGGGCGTTATCCCAGGGAGCTACACAATCGCTCCCTCGATTACCGGGCCAAGCTCCGTGTTCTACCCAGCGACCCAGAGCGTTACGGTGCTCAACACCGACGCGAACGGGAAAAACTTCGCCGTTGCGCTGGGCTACACCGTATCCGGCACGGTAAGTTACAACGGCTCGAACAGGGGACAGATCTACCTTTCTCTCCTCACCTCGAGCAACTGCGGCTCGGGTGGAGTGGGAACCAGCATCTTCACTCCAGGACCATTTACCATTCGCGGCGTGCCGCCAGGCACTTATACGCTGCAGGCGTGGATGGATCTCACTGCACTAGCCAATGGCGCGCCGAATACGTCTGACCCATCGGGCAGCGCGCCTGTCACGGTCTCTGCGGCGAATGTAACCGGCGCCAGCGTCACGGTAAGCGATAACACGCCGGCGAGCGTGCCCGGTTCCAATCCTGCCATCAACGCCATAACATCTACCGACCATGGCGTGACCATCAGTTATAAACCCATCACCAGCAACTCGGTTGAAGCGGCTACCTCCTACGACGTTCAATGGAGCACGAGCCCAACGTTGAGCTCCTCGACCGCGTCGCACAATTTCAAAGCAGTCGGGACCGGTTCCGATGTGTGGATACTGAACAACGGGACCTCCGGCGTTAGTGGCAGCCCGTTTACGAGTGGCCAGACCTACTATTTCGAAGCCCGTGCCCGCAATGCTGCCGGACCTGCCTCTGGCTGGACGGTTTACGGCGGCAGCACGACTCCGGCCGGGGTAGTCATAGGCGCGTCGACAAGTGGCAACGAGGTCGAGGGCACTGTCACTATTCCCGCCGGCATTACTCCCACCGGACCGTTGTATGTCGGGTACTACAACCAGAGTTCGAGTACCGTGTATGCCACGCGCATCGCCAGCCCCGGAGGCTCGAATCCATTCACGGTGTATGTCCCCACCGATACCAACAACGACTACATATTCTTTGAGATTCTCGATCAGAACAACGATGGCCTGATCGACGCTGGGGACGTGAGCAACACCGGCAACAACTCAAGCGGCATCCCCATAAGCGGCCCGTTGACCGGGCAAAACCTGACGCTGGCTACCGCCAACAGCGCGGCCACGGTGGCGACTCAGTATTATCAAACGACTGGGCAAGCCGGCAGCACCAGTTCCGGCGGTTACAACCTGAACTTCGATCTGCGGGAAGGGAATAAATTGCCCGTGGCAGTTACTTTGCTGTCGGGGCCGAATGTGATCAACCCCGTCGACATCGGCAACTATTGCCCCGGTTGCGGAAGCGTGCAGTTCCAGTACCACGTGCCTCTCAACGTCGACACACCGGCCGTTGGGGACACCTACAGTCTTGAAGTAACCTACAGCGATGCAAGCAGCGATACGGAGACCTTGACCGCCGCGGTTACAGGCTGGAATGGCACGAGCTATGTGGTTGCGCCGAACGACCTTGCCACAAACCTTTCGCCGAACGATCAGACAAGTTTGCAAACAAGCTTTAGTTGGAGCGATCCCTCCGCGGACAGCACCGATCTTTTCTCGTTCTATCTCGCCGACGCCACCGGCAGCACAATCTGGCAGATTCCCGGCGTCAACTCCAGTTCGAGCGGCTTCTCAAGCTCGATTACATCTCTCAACTGGGGCGTGGATCCAACCGATCCCGGCAACGTTCCCACTGTCCCCGGCTTGACCGACAAGGCACTCTACACCTGGGGAATTCAGGCCCAGGACAACAATGGCAACCAGGCGCTGACTGTGCAGGTCTTCCAGGCAAACGCTGAGTTGTAGCGGATCAAATGCCAATTCTTGTTGAACCCACTCTCCAGGAAAAGCCGCCGAATAGGTCAACTGGACGGCGGCGGCAATCTGCAGCAGCGGCCGTGGCTTGCCCAACGAGGCTGGTACAACTCGAGTTTTTGAGATTTGAGTCGCCTTGGAGTCTGCATGGGATTTGTGCTATATTTTTGAAGGCGCGGGTAAGATTCCACCCGCTCAAACCGCTCGCAAATTCCCTCGCTGCGCGGTTTTCATCCAAAACCTGGACGCGTAGCTCAACTGGCAGAGCATTCGGCTCTTAACCGACAGGTTGTAGGTTCGATTCCTACCGCGTCCACCAATTGAATTCAGAGACTTACACCGCTTCATTACTCCCTTAACATCCTCAGAATTAGCCAACTGTGGGGACTTTTGTGGGTACCCCCCATCAAAACCCTGCGCATTTGTGGGCGATTCTGCGCAATCCAGATCTCCATAATTGACCGTGTGTGCGTTTTCAATTTTTGCCGTAGCACGCTGCTTGCCTGTCGGCTTACCCACGTTCTGCAACCCATGTGGGGACTCTTGTGGGTACCCCTCGGCCCGTCCTGTCTTCTGGCCGGATTCCGCAGTCGCCGTGGTCGACCGTACCCTGACTATGGACTCCAGAGCATGGCGCTTCGCTTCCATGCGAATGTGGCTGTAATGCTTGAGCATCTGCTTGGAAACGTGCCCAGCGATATCCATGATGGTCTGATCGCCAGCGCCGCTTTCCGCAAGGTCGGTGATTAGGGTGTGCCGGTTGTCGTGCCAGCGGCCCTTAACCTGGGCATTCGTGCGCACGTTATTCCACGCCGTCTTAAGGGTAGTGACAGGGCGAGTAGGGTCACTCGGACTCGGTTTCCCGAAAGGAAAGACGTACCATTCCTTACGAGGCTTTCCGAACTTCTCTTGATACCAGCTGACATACTCGGAGAAGACCTCCAAGAGTGTCGAATTCAAGGGAATCGTTCGTCCTTCGCCCGCTTCTGTCTTGCTCTGGCCCACTGCCAGGTAATTCTTGGTGAAGTCTAGCTGACCCCAAGTCAAAGTCCTGATCTCGGCGTCGCGCATACCGGCGTTGAGCGCCAGCGTCAACGCGAGATAGATGTGCGGGGAGCGAGCCTTGCGGGCCTCATCCAGCATCCGGTCCTTTTCCGCCGGGGTATAGGCTTTTCCGACTGTCTGGCGAACCTTCAGCTTGAGCATCTTCCTTTTGCGGAGGCGGATTCGGAGCAAATCGCCCGGATCGCCCAGGATGCGAAGCAGAAAGCCCACTTCTTCATTGACGCTCTTCGGTGCGGCGCTCTCGCCGAGGCGCGCATTCTGGTAGTGAATGATGGTAGCCTCGTTGAAATCGACAAGCATCTTGCCGCCAAGAAGTTGCTTCAAATGATCGATTGCATATTCGGCAAAGCGCGCTGACTGAGGCAGGCGCAATTTGTAGGCATCAAAATACTCGTCGGCCATGTCGCTGAATGTACGGATGCGCTCGTGACGCAGGTCGGTGAAGTTGTTGAAGCCAGCCTCCAACTCGCGTTTGCGCTTCTGCTCGGCCCCTTTGGCAACGGTTTTCGAGGGAGACTTTGAGGATTCGCGGATGCGCCGTCCCGCGAACCAGAACTCGTACCACCAAACATCACCGCGCCGGAAGAGACTCATCAGAATGGCTCCAGTTCTCCTGCTTACGCTCTTTCTGGAAGGAAAGAGTCAATCGAGGATGCGCGCCGGATCGTGCGCACATCCAGAAACATCTTTTGCGGGCCGGTTGCAGATGCGCCTTCCAGAGGCAGAAAGCCGTACCGCGCATACCATCCTGCCTTATCGGGATAGGCGTCGGTGATGATACAGCGGCAGCCAACTTCGTCGGCCACGCGCAGGGTGATTTTGAGCGCCTCCGCTATCATGGCGTGGCCCAACCCCCTGCCACTGAAACGCTTGTCCACCGCCAGGCGCGCCAGCAAGATCAACGGCAGGTCGTAGGGAGGCAAGCCGCGCACATACTTCTGGGGAAAGCGGTCGCGGGGCACACTGGATGTGGCCAACGTGAAATAGCCCAGCACGGTGCGGGGCGCGGATTCGTCCACCGCGGCATACGTTACGCCGATGGAGACCTTCTCCTGATTCGTCCACGCATGACGCTTCAGATAATTGTTGAGCGGCTCATCTCCACAATCGAAGTTCTCAACTTCGTCGAATTCTTCGAGACGACGGATCGTGACTGCCACGCTATTTCCTCATGGCCCGAATGAGGGCGTCGGTGGGATCGGCAGGCTGCCCGGAGGCTAGTTCTGCGAGACTCTCAAGTTCCTTGTCCGTCCATTGAATATCGACGTGCGGCAGGGTCACCTCCGGGGCAACCCGCTCCAGACGGGGGAAGAGCAGGATTTTGCGTTCCCCTGTCGAACTCTCACTGACGATGTGATGGCCGCGCTTCCGCTCCGAGACGGCCCAACGGAGCAGGGCGAGAGCATCCGTGAGAAAGTCCGTATTGCTCGTCATTTGTAGCTCCGTCTTGAGTATCCGCACCATGCTGTCTTCAGAAGGTGCAAGGTCGGCTTGAAACTTCGATTTACGGGCCGTTGGAACTTTGGCCGGGAGCGCGACCGCTTTTTTCGATTTGACCGCTGGGGGCATAGGAGTTCTCCTGCCTAAAGTATACTCTGAGCGCATCGTAAAATCGAGTATGTTTCGATTTATAGCGCAATTCTTCGGAATCCCGTTGAGGTGGTTAAGGGCCTCTGCGGCGATCTGCACATTTTCCTCATCGCGATCTTCCGAGCGGCTCAATGCTTCTCACGGGTTGGGGCATGAATCGTTCGGCGATATTCTCGCCGCCGCTTGGCTGGGCCTGCTCCCATCGGGCCAGCTCCTCCTCGGCATAACGAACAAGGGACCCGAATTTGCGGAATATCGGGCCACGGTTCTCCAGCCGCCACCGGCGCAGAGTGGCAAGGCTGATGTGCGTTCGTTGCGCCACTTCGACTTCAGTCAGGAATTGTGTGCTCATATTTGATTGAATCCTCATTTGCTTTGTTCAGGAACCGTCCGTCAGGTTATGTTCTTGCAGGATGCCTGCAAACCAGCCTTCGCCAACCCTGCTTGAACCGCGTCCGCCAACCAACTTTTCCCCAGAATGCCCCGCACGGTTATGTTTTTGAGCCAGGTATGAGCGAAGCCCCTCCACTTGCTCTTCGGCGAACATTTGCACTTTACGCCGCCCTTTTTCCATGCCCATTCCCCATATCCGCGATCACCAGCGGCAAGCACATAGCATACCATATATATTACACCATATCTATATTAACTATGAGATCGAAATGGTTTCCCCTTAGATCTCGTTTCTGCATTCCGGGTGGGAAGACCGGAGACCCGACACTCGCTGTGACCACATTCATTCTCCGAACAGACTCGCTTCGCACCAAAAAAACCGCACACTTAAAGATTCCCGAACGGGAATCTTTTGCGCAAAACTGCGCTGGTAACTCTAATTATTCCCGCACGGTAATATTTTCTTGACTTTAGTTATGATAATGAATAACTATTCCCGTACGGGAATAGTCATGGTGAGCCGGTGAGATACACCATACAGGAAATTGGCCAGATCATCCGCGAAAGCCGGAAACGGTTGGGTGTCACGCAAAAGGACTTGGCGCTGACCTCCGGCACTGGGCTGCGCTTCATCATCGATCTCGAAAAGGGCAAGGAAACCTGCCAGATTGGCAAGGTGCTGACCGTCCTGCAAACGCTGGGAATCAGGATCGCGCTGACGCCGCCTGCGGTCTCCGGGAGCGAGGAATAGCACATGGCGAAAATCCTGGATGTCTACTTGCACCGAGAATTGGTTGGCCACCTAATTCAGAATGATGGCGGCCAGATGGTCTTTGACTACGCGGAAAACTGGCTACAAAAGCCAGACGCCACGCCCTTGTCCCATTCGCTGCCGTTGCGGCGGAAGCGGTTTACTCGCAAGGAATGCCGAGGGTACTTCGCCGGCGTTCTGCCCGAAGAAAGCAAGCGTGAGATCATCGCCCGCAACCTGGGCATCAGTGGGCGCAACGACTACGCGATGCTGGAGCGGATCGGCGGGGAGTGTGCGGGCGCTGTCACATTCATCCCCGCTGGCGAGAGCCTTCCCGCGCCGGACGACCATTACCGGGCGCTTTCGTCGCCTGAGTTGGCTGGAATACTCCGGGAACTACCGCGCCGTCCGCTGCTGGCTGGCGAGACCGGCATTCGCCTTTCGCTTGCCGGTGCACAGGACAAGATAGCAGTACGCATTGTGGGCGAGGCCATCTCGCTCCCTCTGGGCGGCGCGCCCAGTACGCACATCTTGAAACCGGCAGTGGAGCGATTTGCCGGGGTTGTCTTCAATGAAGCCTACTGCATGAGATTGGCTGCGGAAGTCGGCCTGCCCGTGGCCAAAACTGAAATCCGGTGCGCGGAAGATGTTGAATACCTGCTGGTTGAGCGTTACGACCGGACGCACAGCCAGAGTCCAAAGGGCGAAACGCTCGAACGCCTGCATCAAGAGGATTTTTGCCAAGCGCTGGGCATCGTCTCCGAGAACAAGTATCAAAAGGAAGGCGGGCCGTCGCTCAAGCAGTGCTTCGCTCTGCTGCGCGAGGTCTCCAGCGCGCCGGTCCTCGACCTGGCGCGCCTGCTGGACGCAGTGATCTTCAACTTCCTGGTTGGTAACAATGATGCGCACGGTAAGAACTTTTCTCTGCTCTATCGCTACGTAGGCACGGCGAGTCTGGACACGAGGCTTGCGCCCCTCTACGATGTCGTCAGCACTTACTACTATCCCGAGCTGACCCGCGACATGGCGATGAAGATCGGCGGCGAGTATTTCTCCGACAGAGTGTCGATAGCAAACTTTGAACAACTGGCGGAAGACGCCGGACTCGCCAAGCCACTTGTGCGAAGCCGTGTGCCGGAACTGGCCGAAGCGGTTCTCTCGAATCTGGATAAAACAGGAATTGAGCATCCCGTCGCCGGAGCTCTGGCCGATCAGATACGCGAGCACTTCGATGCCTTTCGAAATCGTATCCGCAACGGATGATCGGTAATGACTTGCCCGCAACTGAACAAGGCAAAGATTGAGGGAGATTCACGACGGAATCCGCGTCAAGTCTGTTAGATTCAGAATTCAAAGAGGCTTATCCTCAGAAAGTTCCAGGCCATTCAGCCAATGAAGCTGACGATAGAAACGGCGATTTCCGAGTTCGGCGTAGCAGCCAAGGCAAAGCTTGCCAATCCAGCGGCATCTGGTCAACCAGAGGACCAGATTCGCGCCCCTTTTGAGCAATTGCTCCTCGATATTGCAACTCTCTCAGGCTTTCCTTCTGGCAGCGTTGTGCCGGTCGGAGAGTCGTCGGTTAGCGACCTTAAAACCAGGCCTGATTATGCAGTCACCGTTCAGAAATCCCTCGTCGGATTCGTCGAACTCAAGGCTCCCGGTAAAGGCTGTGACCCCAGAAAGTTCAAGGACCCTCACGACAAAGGTCAGTGGGAAAGGCTGTGCTCGCTACCCAACCTCCTTTACACAGACGGCAATGGATTTAGTCTNNCGCTCTTTGAAAACTTTCTGCGCTGGCTACCGGTTGCGCCGCGCAGTGCGCGCGATTTGGCCCATACTACTGCCCGTCTTTGCAGGTTGCTGCGCGATGAAGTAACCGAACAGCTTGGCCTCAAGAGTGAAGCCCTTACCTCTCTCGCCACCGACTGGCGCACATTGCTCTTTCCTGACGCAACCGACGAGCGCTTCGC
>PLOG01000186.1 GCA_003142935.1 Acidobacteriaceae bacterium | reverse complement strand
AAGATTCTGGAAGGCACCGTGGCCAACGTTCCGCCGCAGGGCGGACGCAAGCATCCGCACCAGGAGTTCACCGCCGTCGACACCACCAACATTCTCTTTATTTGTGGTGGCGCGTTTGTCGGCCTGGAGCGCGTAGTGGGCCGCCGCGTCGGCAAAAAGGCGCTGGGCTTCAAGGCTGTGGATGCGGAAGCCGATGCCGCGACTTCACGCTCCCATCGCGACACCGAATTGCTGCGCCGCACCGAGCCACAGGACCTGATCAAGTACGGCCTGATTCCCGAGTTCGTCGGCCGTCTTCCCGTCATGGGCATTCTCGACGAGCTGGATGAAGCGGCGCTGATCGAGATTCTGACCAAGCCCAAGAATGCGATTCTCAAGCAGTATCAGCGTCTCTTCGAGTTTGAGAATGTGCGCCTGCACTTCACGTACGAAGCCACCGTCGCCGTCGCCCGCGAGGCCTTGGCCCGCAAAGTTGGCGCGCGCGGTCTGCGCATGATTCTCGAAGAGCTGATGCTCGACCTGATGTACCACCTGCCCAACAACAAGCGCGTGCGCGATATTGAGATCACCAGCGACATGGTCGAGCGAAGAGATCTATCGCTCTGCCTGCTCGAAAAAGCCGGGTAAGGCCATCGTATTTCTTTCACACAAAGAGCCCCTTCTGCCGCTCGGCGGAGGGGGTTTTTGTTCTGGTGTTTTGTATCGGGGCATGACTTCAGCTGTGCCGAAGACGCCGCAATACGAACGAGGACTTTATAGGCTGCGGAAAAACTCGGGCTCGGCACAAAACCTCAAGGCTTTGTAACAGGGCATGACTTTAGTCGTGCCGAAGACGCCGCAAAATGAACGAGGGCTTTAGCCCCTGGGGGAATGCTCTCAAAATAGCCTGCCGGGGGCCTGGGATTCCCCCGCCTTATTCACTTGTTCCTGTTCTCGAGGCTCATTCAGCGCTGCCGCCTCCACGACCGACTTCACATGCCGCCGTGTTTCTTCTTCCTGCTCCGGCGAAAGCTGCCGGCGAATATCTCTCCAGTGATGGGACATGATGTCAACCTCCAGTTAGGATCAATTATGCCTCGCGGGCGATATTCCGGTAAGGGGATGGGTAAATGACCGGCAACAAACGGATGCGCGGCCTGGAAATCACGCGCAAAATGGTCGGGCGCCGCAACCTGTCCCCCACCTGCCGGAAGAAGCCACCTAAGGCCGCAGTCTCTGCGTAGCTACCACCCTCACAGCTTCGAGTGGCTCCCGTCGCAGAACACCGGATTGGCCGAGTGCTTGCACCCGCAAAGATACGCGGTCGTGGTCTCGGCGGCTTCAAACTTTACCGGCGACATGCCGCTGCCCTTGTGGCTGCCGTCGCAAAACGGCTGGCTCGCGCTCTTGCCGCAGGCGCACCAGAAATAACTTTTGCCGGCTTCGAGTTCCACGGGGTAGGGGCCTTTCTGAGCGATTGTCGGTTCTTGCATTTGGGGTATCTCCTCTGATGCGCATCATACATCTCTTCCACTGCCGGCAATGAGCCTGTGGGGCTCTGCGCGCGGGTAGGTGGAGTGGGTTTGTTGGGAAAATGCCGGCATTCCTGCGAAATCGAACTGATGTATCAGTGTAATTCTTCTCTTTACTACGGGTGTATCAGTGCGTTTCTTTTGGGAAAAAGACTTGGCGCTCATTAGTGGACTTTTGGGCAGAGCTTTTGGCGAGCTTTCGTCCTGGTAGGGCAGGACTTTTTGCTCGCGCTTGGTCTTGCAGAGGATGGTTTGTGTTGCAAGCGAGTTCGCGGGCTGAAAGGGGGATGCGATTGCACGTTTGCGCCATTCGCCGCCGATCCGATTAGGCTGTACAATCCGTAGAGGAGCTCCGAATATGCCTTGAAGCCGGAGCAGCCGCAGCGCGTCTAATACTGAAAGGTATCTCTATGACTCAACAACGCGAAAAGAGCGAGACGCGCAAACTGCCCATGATGCCCATACGGGACATGGTCATCTTTCCCTACATGATGACGCCCTTCGTGGTGGGCCGCGAGTCGAGCGTGCGCGCCCTGGAAGAGGCTCTCAGCGCCGACCGGAAAATATTTCTGGCCACCCAGCATGACGCATCGATCGACGAGCCCAAGGCCAAGGACATTTTTCAAGTTGGGGCCATCTGCAACATTGTGCAGAGCGTCAAGATGCCCGACGGCAACATCAAGGTGCTGGTTGAGGGCGTAGAGCGCGCCAAATCGCTCGAAGTGAACGACCGCGACGGCTTCTTCGTGGCCACGGTGCGCACTGGCAAGGGCCAGTTCGAGATGACGCCGGCCGCCGAGCAACTGATGCAGCGCGTGACCGGATTGTTTGAGCAGTACGTGAAGCTGCAACAGTCGCTGAACTACGAGACCATTATCGCCACGGTCAAGATGGATGAGCCGGCCAAGCTGAGCGACACCATCGCCGCAAACCTGCAACTGGGCATCGATGAGAAGCAGGAGTTGCTGGCCATCTTCGATCCAGCGGCCAGGCTGGCCCGCATTGCCGACGTGCTGGACATTGAGATTGAGAAACTCGATCTCGACCGCAACATTCAGTCGCGCGTGAAGCGGCAGATGGAGCGGGCGCAGAAAGAATACTACCTCAACGAGAAGATCAAGGCCATCCAGAAGGAATTGGGCCGTGGCGAGAAGAGCGAGTTCGACGAACTGAAGAAAAAAATTGAAGCCGCCGGCATGCCGAAGGAAGTGCTCGACAAGTCGATCCAGGAACTGAAGAAGCTTGAAGCCATGCCGCCCATGTCTGCCGAATCGACGGTGAGCCGCAATTACATCGACTGGCTACTGGCCGTGCCGTGGAAGAAAAGGTCGAAAGAAACTCGCTCGATCGACTTCGCCGAGAAGGTGCTGAACACCGATCACTACGGCCTGGAAAAGATCAAGGAGCGCATTCTCGAGTTTCTGGCCGTACGGCAGTTAGTGAAGAATCCCAAGGGATCGATTCTGTGCTTTGCCGGGCCTCCGGGCGTGGGCAAGACTTCGCTAGGCATGTCGATTGCGAAAGCTACGGGGCGCAAGTTCGTGCGGCTCTCGCTGGGCGGTGTGCGGGACGAGGCCGAAATTCGCGGCCACCGGCGTACTTACATCGGCGCGCTGCCGGGACAGATCATCCAGCACATGAAGCGGGCAGGAACCAAGAACCCTGTCTTCCTGCTCGACGAAGTGGACAAAATTTCGTCGGATTTTCGAGGCGATCCGGCATCGGCTCTGCTAGAGGTTCTTGACCCGGAACAGAACACCACGTTCCAGGATCACTACTTAGACGTGGATTACGATTTGTCGCAGGTACTTTTTGTGGCTACCGCGAATGTGATGCACACGATCCCTGCAGCTTTACAGGACCGCATGGAAGTGCTCCGCCTGCAAGGATACACGGAGCAGGAGAAGCTGGAAATTGCGCGGCAGTATCTGGTCAAGAAGCAGCGGCAGCAGACAGGGTTGAGCGAAAAGAACATCGTATTCAAGGACGATGCGATTACCGAGGTGATTCGCAATTACACGCGCGAGGCCGGGGTCCGGAATCTCGAACGCGAGATTGGGAACATCTGCCGCAAGGTGGCGCGCAAGGTGGTGAAGGCCGGGGCCAAGCACAAGGAAGAGATCACGGCGGAGAACGTGCACGAGTACCTGGGCGTGGCCAAGTTCCGCGACTCGGAAGTGCACGAGAAGAGCGAAGTGGGCCTGGTGACCGGGCTGGCATGGACCGAGGTAGGCGGCAGCATTCTGACCACCGAAGTGCAGGTGCTGGACGGCAAGGGCAAGCTGACGATCACCGGCCAGTTGGGCGACGTGATGCAGGAGTCGGCGCAAGCGGCGTTGAGCTACATCCGCGGCAAGGCGCAGGCGCTGGGATTGAGCCGCGAGTTTTATCGCAACGTGGACATCCATCTGCATGTTCCCGAGGGCGCAATTCCCAAGGACGGCCCTTCGGCGGGGATCACGATGGCGACGGCGCTGGCGAGCGCTCTGGCCAAGATTCCGGTGCGGCGCGACATCGCCATGACCGGCGAGATCACGCTTCGCGGCAAGGTGCTACCGATCGGCGGATTGAAGGAGAAGCTGCTGGCCGCTCTGCGGGCAGGCATTTTCGAGACGATTCTGCCGCTGGCCAACGAAAAGGATGTAGCCGAGCTGCCGGAGAACATCAAGAACTCAATGAAGCTGCACTTTGTGGACTCGATGGACGAAGTGCTGGCGCTGGCGCTGGAAAAACCGCTGCCCGGCATCGCGAACCCCGAGGCCGAAGTGCTGGCCTCAGTGCCCCCGGCGGAGATCGCAGCCAACGTTCCGGCACGCCAATAAGCCTAGAGCGGAACTAAGATTGCTGTATCCCTCGGGGCTAAAGCCCGGTTCCGTCTGTGACTGTTTGCGGCACGACTAAAGTCATGCACTGACACAAGACTTCAATTCCGACCCTTAATCACAAAGGCCGCTCCGGATGGGAGCGGCCTTTGTTGTGGAGAGAACCAAGCTAGAGCGAATCAGTCGCCGGCGACAGGCTCGCCGGTTTCGACGGGTCTGGCAAGAGCGATGGAGTCGAGGCGAACCAGCCCCTCGATGGGCTTTTCACCGAGGACGTGCTCGCGGTAAAGCTTGGCCATGCGGGCGTTCTCGGCTTCTTCCTTGATCTTGGTTTCGCGGGCGCGGAGCTTTTCTTCGCGGGAGTTCTTGGCGATGCCCAGGTTATCGAGCGTGTGGTTGGCTTCGGAGTTGACGTGCTCCATGTTGAGGGCCAGATCGTGACCAACATGGCTCATGCCAACCTTCTTGCCGCCGGCGAAGATCTCGTGGCGGCCGTGCTCCTCGTACCATTTCGTCAAAGTGGCCGTCATGTGCATCTTCTCAATAATGTTGCGCCAGCCGACGCCCGTGTTGTAGGCGCAGAAGCTGATTTCGCCCTCCTGCGTGGCATACGGAATGATGCACTGCTCGGTGCGGCGGAAGTCGTAGTTGAACAGATCCTGGAACCACATGCCGGCGATGAAGAGGAAGTTCCAGCGGTCGGCGCGGCGCTTCTTGATGTCTTCCATGGTGCGGTCGCCCTTGACGCTGCCGTAGTTCTTGCCGGTGGCGTTGAAGGTCTTGTCCATCTTCTTCATCATGTCGGTGATGCGGAAGTGGGTTGGCGCCATGAATGGATCGTAGTTGCGCAGGAGCGAGAGTCCGAGGCCGACGATCGACATGGTTTTGCCGCGGGCAGCGTCATTGACCTTGGCGAGGTCCTTGGCCACCTGGCCCATGTCAAGGAACGCGGTAACGGGTGCCGACTCCTTGGTTTCCTTGTCGATCATCAGCGCCATGCCGATGCCGCAGTTGGGGTGGCAACCGCAGCTGAGCTGGCCCCACTCGGCCGTGGGCCCGTGAATCAGGTCGGCCCAGTCAGAGAAGGTGCTCATAAAGCTGATGGGGAACCAATCGCGCTCCGGCTCGCCGATGCCACACTGGCTCTTGACGTCGTGGGCCATGTGCGAGAGCGTGTAGCGCTGCGCCTGACGGCGATCGTCGGTGATGTCTTCATCGCGGCCGGTGAAGCTGACCGGCTGGAAGCTCAGGAAGCTGATCTTCTTGGGGTTGTCGAGGGCGAACTCGATGATGCGGCCGACCTGCTCGTTGTTGATGCCGTTGATGATGGTGGTAACCGGAACGATGTCGACGCCGGCTTCATGCAGGTTGTTGATGGCCTGCAGCTTGACGTCAAACAGGTTGCCGACCTTGCGGTGCGAGTTGGCGGCGTTGCCTATGCCGTCGAACTGGAGGTAGACGTAACGGAGGCCGGCTTCGGCTGCGGCGCGGCATAGTTCCTTGCTCTTGGCGAACTCAATGCCGTTCGACGCTGCCTGCACGCTGTTGAAACCGACCTTGCGGCTGTAGGCGACGGCGTCAAGGAAGTATGGCGACAGCGTGGGCTCGCCACCGGAGAACTGAACGCTCATCTGCCGCTTGGGCTTGATGGTGATGGCGTTGTCGAGCATGGTCTTGATTTCGTCCCATGTGAGCTCGTGGACGAAGCCGACCTGATTGGCGTCCATGAAGCAGGGATCGCACATCATATTGCAGCGGTTGGTGAGATCGATGGTAAGCACAGAGCCGCGGCCATGGGTGACGGTGGAGGTGCCGTGATGATGCAGTTCCTCGTCGCCTTTGCCGTGGGCGCGCATGTCGCGGCCGGGGAAGCTCTCTTCAAGATGCTTGAAGAACTTAGTGTCGATCGACATCACATCTTCAAAGTGGCCATGCTTGGGACAGTCCTTGACCATGAGGATCTTGCCGTCGCGCTCAATGATCTGGGCCTTGATTTCGCCCACTTTCTCGTTGAGCAGGACTTCATGGGGCAGCTTGCCGTCGAGAATCTGCTTGCGAATCTCGGGGACGCACTTGGGACAGAGCGAGTCCGTGGTGCGGGGCCAGCCGAGGGGCGGCTTTTCCTTCTGATAGCTCTTCAGGAGCGGCTTGTCGCTCCATTTGGGGGTGAAGGAAGGGTTGGGGCTGATGCGGTTGAGCTTCTCGAAAACGACCCAAGCCCCTTGGGCGACGTAAACGGCGGCCTTCTCGGCGTACTTAATCGCTTTGGACATTAGAAGTGCAGTCTCCTCAATTGAAGTAGCCGAAGGCGGCCCCAGAACACCCCATCGACAAAGACCCTGTCGCTGGAGCCCCCGGTAGTTTCTCACTCGCCCGGCTCTGCCCTGGAGTTTCGTGAAGAAATCCTAAGGCTGAAAATTCATTGCTAGGGTAACCGGGGAGCCCGGTCAACCCAACTAATGTGCAGCGAATGGTTGAATCCCAGCCTGAATGGGGATTAGGGCACAGCGAACGGTACCGGGGTGTAACGCGCGGATGGCCAATGAGTTAGTGCCGGTCGAGGGTTGCTTCAGGAAGGGATTTCGCGCTACTGCACCTCATCATCGATTGTCGCGACCTGGTTGATGATGTGCAGGACGAGGGCCACGCGGACATGGATGCGGCGAGCTACGTCAGGCTGGCGCTCGTTGATTGAGGCGTCGATGGGCGCGGCGGCCGGGCAGATACGCATTTCCCATGCCCGGAAACATATTGATCTTTGCGGCACCTTTGGGCGTAACAGCATTGACTCACCCGGATGCGTCCAGCAGACTTGGTGGAGGGAACCTGCAGTCGGTTGCCTGAAAAGGTCATTTGCAATGAGCACATATCCACCTCCAGGATCGGGAGCTCCAGGGCCAGGAGCCGGCGGCGTTGGCCGGCGGATCGAAGAGGCCCTCGAACTGATCGAGATGGAGTTGCGTCATACTATCGCCTACGTGAACGACGCGGTAATCCCACAGGTGCGCCGGGAGTCGATCTCCGCGATGCGAACAGTGGCAGAGAAATTGCGCGACCTTGCCGATCGCATCGATAAATCGCAGAGTGGGCAGCCGCCAAGCCCGCCAAAGGATCCGCAATCCCGATGAACGGAACCCACGATGCGAGGAGTGTCCGGCGGCTTGCCGGTTTCGGCCTTGCGCTGCTCGCAATCACCGGTTGCGGACATCGCAAAAACGTAGCTTTGGCTCCTACTCCAAATGAGCTTGCGCCATACGAGCGGCCCACGTACGCCCCCACGCACCAGCCGCAGAAGCCTGCGAGAATTCCAGTGACTCCGGCGCCGCCGGGCGGAGTCAGCGAAGCCGACCTTAATTACGTGACAACCCACACTCCCATCTTGACCGAGGATGGTCTTGCGACCTGGTACACGGCGCCCTATGCGGGCCGCAAGGCCGCCAACGGCCAGGTCTTCGACGACGACGCCATGACGGCCGCGCATCGTACGCTGCCCATGGGCTCACTGGTTGTGGTGACCAACCTCAAGACCCGCCAATCGAGCGCTATGCGGATTACCGACCGCGGTCCGTTTGTCGAGGGCAGGATGCTGGACCTGACGATTGCCGCTGCCAAAGCGATAGGCGTCTACAGGGTGGGTATGGCAGAGGTCCGACTGGAAGTGTACGAGACGCCGAAACCGATCGATACGGGCGGGCGCTGGTGCGTGCAGATTGGCGCATTTCACAGTGAACGCGACGCCCTGAAGCTGAAGGAACAGCTTATCCATAAATACGCAGATGCCAACGTGATCGAGTTCCCCGGCGAGAAGAGCTATTGGGTGCGCATCCGGCCCGAGGGGGACAACCGCGAGATGGCGGTGTACATTGCGCAGCACCTTCGCCCCACGGAGGGCGAGGCGTATCTGACCCGGTTGGACTGAGGGCTACTGAACTGGGGATTGCTAGCCGGTTAGCGGCGGCCGACTGGATTGGAACGGAGCTTCGAGGCTATCCCAGGTCAGAAAGCTCGCCGCGCCCAAGTGCCGATCCACCCCGTTTTGGAGTACCATTTCAGCCGAGTTCAATGAACGTTCACTGTTCACTGTCCACTGCTTTTCCGAGGCTCTCATGACCTATCCCACATTCCACAATCTCATCGGCGGCCAGTGGCTGCCTGCCGCAAGCGGCAAAACCATCCTCAATCTGAACCCAGCCGACCACTCCGACGTGGTGGGAGCCTTCCCCTCCTCGTACGCCGAAGACGTGGCCCTGGCCGTGGCTGCGGCCAAGAAAGCCTTCGCTTCGTGGCGTCTGGTCCCGGCACCCAAGCGTGCGGAAATTCTCATCCGCGCCGGTATCCTCCTCCAGCAGCGCAAGGAAAAATACGCCCGCGATATGACCCGCGAAATGGGCAAGGTACTGGCCGAGACTCGCGGCGATGTGCAGGAAGCCATCGATGAAGCCTTCTATGTAGCCGGCGAGGGCCGCCGTCTCTTCGGTCAAACCACCCCGAGCGAGTTGCAGAACAAGTTTGCAATGAGCGTCCGCATGCCGCTTGGCGTGGTCGGCCTCATCACCCCCTGGAACTTCCCCATGGCCATTCCAAGCTGGAAGCTGTTCCCGGCTCTGGTTTCTGGAAATACCTGTGTCATCAAACCCGCGACGGACACGCCGCTCTCCGTTTACAACCTGGTGCAGGCGCTTGTCGACGCCGGCCTTCCTCACGGCGTCGTCAACATCGTTGCCGGAACCGGAACCGCCGTCGGCGTGCCTTTGGTCGAGCACCCCGATGTCCGCGCCGTCAGCTTCACCGGATCGAGCGCCGTGGGTTCGCTCGTGGGTCAGCGTGCCGCCGCCACCTTCAAGCCCGTCTCGCTCGAAATGGGCGGAAAGAATGCGCAGATTGTCATGGACGACGCCAACCTCGATCTGGCCCTCGATGGCGCGCTCTGGGGAGCCTTTGGCACCACCGGCCAGCGCTGCACCGCCACCAGCCGCATCCTGCTTCAGAAGGGAATTGCCGCGGAATTCACGGCAAGATTCGTCGACCGCGCAAAGAAGCTGAAGATAGGCAACGGCCTCGATGAGTCCGTCGAAGTAGGCCCCCAGGTCAATCCAAACCAGATTGAAACCTCTGTCAAATATGTCGAGATAGCTCTCGCCGAAGGAGCCAGGTTACTCATGGGCGGCCACGCGCTTAACGCAGGCATCTACGCCCACGGCACTTACTTCGAGCCGACGGTCTTCGGCGCGGTAACTCCCGCCATGCGCATCGCCCGGGAAGAAGTCTTCGGTCCGGTTGTCAGCCTCATCGAATTTGAAACCTTCGACGAAGCCATTCAGATCGCCAACTCCATCGACTACGGCCTCTCCGCCGCTCTCTACACAAAGGACGTCAACCGTGCCTTCGCCGCCATCCGCGATCTGGAAGCCGGCATTACTTACATCAACGCCCCAACCATCGGCGCCGAGGTCCACTTGCCCTTTGGCGGCGTCAAGCATACAGGCAACGGCCATCGCGAAGGCAATGGCGCCATCGACTTCTTCACAACCTGGAAAGCAGTCTACGTGGATTACTCCGACAAGCTGCAGCGCGCCCAAATCGATAACGCGGAGTGAGTCGTCGAGCCAGCGTCCAGCCTATCTCTTCAGCTTCGCGCGATGATCGCCGGCCATCCCGATGGCCGCGAACGTGCAGGCGCCAAGCTGGTCGCACCGGTAGTGAATTGAGATGGGGAAGTCGCGCCCTTTGAGCGCGCTAACCACCGGGTCTGTCTTGTCCAGCACCAGGGCCTTTCCTGCGCTGGTCTCGATGATCCCATTGGCTGCGTCAATATAAACGATTGCGTCATCCCCTTCGATATAGATCGGCGGCGCTGGCGGCAGAGGCCTCCGTTTTGCCTTCGCAGCGTTAGACAATTTCTTTGCTCCCGAAGTCATCCCGGAAGCTCCGTCCCCAGTCGAGGACTCCCCATTTGCGCCTGAGTCCGGCGAGGATTCCTCGCTCTTTACCGGCTGGACAACGATTGGAAAATCGGCCGTCAGGCCCCACGATGCAATGCTGTCAAACTGCTTCTTAGTGCATGGCAGGATTCCCTGGGTGCTTATCGATGCAATCTGTCCATTCGGCGCAACATCGTCCTGAAAGATGTTCTTGCCATGCTCTCGATCGAGTTCCTCACCCTCAAGCCGTGCCAGGTTGATCCCCTGTGCGATCGCGTCCCTCGCGGCGCGCTCCTTCGCCGCCCTGGCGATACGCCCCGTCGCGTTTCCCGCCGCCTTGGGTCCCAACTCGGCCGGTGCGTTTCCCGGCGCGTTTCTGGGATCGTATTTCAGCAAAATGGTATCGCCGCACAACACTGCGCCAAACGGATCTTTCACCTGGACAGCGATGGAAAGCGGTCTTGGCGAACTGCTCACATCGGCCAGAAATCCCGTCCGCTGCTCCGGGGCGCTCGGCTCCACCGTCAGATGGTATTCGAGCTTGTCCTTCCAGTCTGTGGTGAGATGCCCCTTCAACCCGTATTCGTTGGCGTTGACGGTGCCCATGTCGTTGGGACCGCCCGGGCTGCCCGGATGCAGCAAAATGGCGGCCGCAATGAGTCCAACCAGCAGTCCAAGTCCCACGCCGATCACGGCGTAGACCCTCGTTTGGCTCGACGCAAATTTCCCAATCTGCTCAATCGAAGCGTCAGACAATCGCGCCTTGGGATCTGCCTGCTTCCCGGCGGCATTTTGTCCCTGACTGCCTTGTCCCTGAGCCCCCGCAGCCGCGGTGTCGGGTTGGTAGTGGTCCGAGGCAAAATTGCTCTCCGGTTCCAACCGCTTCGAGGCAACAATGTCGTATTCGGAAGCCGGTTTCTTCTCTTCCGGTGCTTCGCCGCTAGCTTCTTCCGGCTTCGGTGGAACGCTCTCGCCCTCGGGAAGCGGGTGTTCTCCTTCGCTGTTCTCAACGCCGGGAGCTTGATTCACCGAGTCCGTCATCAGGAATCCCCTCTTCCCACCTGGCCGTAATCGCGGGCTTTGAAATCAATAACATTGGACCACGCATCGCCGTCCGTGAAAACCCCCAAAAGTGTCACATAGCATATCCGCTGTCACTGCCATCTCCCGGAGCCAGCTTCACCAGTGAGCAAATGGTCCCAGCTTCCCCCCGGCAACCTACCCCCTTAGCACGGCCCATCCCGATGTGACATACTTTTTCCGGTGGTCGTTGTATTGCCGCCTGACAGTGCTGCCCAACCCATCGAACAAGAGGTGAAACATGCAAACCAGCTATGTCCCCGACTCAAATCGTTATCTTGGAGCCATGTTTCGCCGCTGCGGCCGATCGGGCATCGTTCTGCCGCCGGTTGCGGTGGGGCTCTGGCAAAACTTTGGCGGTGCCGACGTCTTCGAAACCGGCCGCGCGGTCATCCGGCGGGCATTCGACCGCGGTGTCACCCATTTCGATCTCGCCAATAACTACGGTCCGCCCTATGGCTCGGCCGAGGAAAACTTCGGCCAGATTCTGCGCAAGGACTTCGGCAGCCTGCGCAATGAACTCGTCATCTCAACCAAGGCCGGCTGGGATATGTGGCCTGGGCCCTATGGCATCGGCGCCTCGCGTAAGTATCTTCTTGCTTCCCTGGACGAAAGCCTCAAGCGCATGGGCCTCGATTACGTCGACATCTTCTACGCACACCGCCCTTGGTTGGACTGTCCGCTGGAAGAGACCATGGGCGCGCTGGTCTCCGCAGTCCACCAGGGCAAAGCCCTCTATGTGGGCATCTCCAGCTACAGCCCCGAACGCACCCGGGAGGTGGCAGCCATCTTGAAGAGCATGGGTGTCCCTTTGTTCATTCATCAGCCCTCGTACTCCATGTTTAACCGTTGGGTCGAGAAGGAACTGCTAGCAACCCTCGACGAACTCGGCGTCGGTTGCATTGCCTTTTCTGCCCTCGCCCAAGGCCTGCTGACCAACAAGTATCTGAAGGGAGTCCCGGAAAACTCGCGCGCCAGCGCCGCGGGATCGTTCCCGAAGGAGTTTCTCAGCGACGACAACCTGAAGCGCGTGCGAGCCCTGAACGACATCGCCGCCGGCCGCGGCCAGTCCCTTGCGCAGATGGCCATAGCCTGGGTCTTGCGCGACAAGCGCGTAACTACGGCCCTGATCGGCGCGCGCAATGTCGAGCAACTCGACGACTCCCTCGATGCCGTAAAGAATCTCGAGTTTACCGATGCGGAGCTAAAGCAGATCGATATTTATGCCCAGGACGGCAGCCTCGATCTTTGGAAGAGCCCGCGCGAGAAGATGGTGTAACCAAGCAAGTTTCCATGCTGTCGCGCCACCGATTCCGCGGTTTATTTGTGATTGGACTTTTGAATCGGTAAGCCAGAAACGGCTAGGTCTCTGAGCGCTTGTTGTTGTACTAACTCTGGGTGCCCCAGGTCTCGATTCTGAGACCTGGGAGAGCATGAACCCAACGCGCAAAATTACGCGGTCAGAAACCTAGTTCCCCTTTTCCAGCACATCCCTCAGCGCAAAGCTTGTTTCCAGCCGCGTAACCCCCGGCAGCCGCGACAGCTCGTTCTGATGCAGCCTGCCGTAATCGTCAATCCCGGCAACGCGCGCCACCAGCATGTAATCGTAATGGCCGGCCATCAGGTGGCAGCTCACGATCCCCTTGATCCGGCGGATGGCGCTCTCGAACGCCCCCAGCACATCTGCCGATTCCCGTTCCAGGGTCACGCGGATGTATACAGTCCTTCGCTTGCCGAGCAGCCGGTCGTCCACCAGCGCCCGGTAGCCGCGAATCGCTCCCGAGGCTTCCAGATCCTGGATCCGCCGCGAGGCCGCCGAGGCAGACAGCCCCACCGCCTCGCCTACCTCGTAGTTGGTGGCCCTACCGTTCTGTTCCAGGTAGCGCAGAATCGCCACATCGAGCTCGTCGAGCCCACTGGCTGCGGCTTCCGTGTCTGCATCTCGGCCCATCGCGGTTGATTCTTGCGCAACAACGTCTCTTCTATCACGTTTCGTTCCCATACTGTACTTTTACCACGAAATTTGCACACATTGGAAGCGCCTCGCGCCGTACGATTCTTTCCAGCTACATACGACTGCAAAGCCCGGCGTCCTGCAGACCTCCGAACTGCAACAATGACGCCGGGCCTCGCATATCGGAATTCGTTTCGCGGGCATCCAACCATCGTGACGGCTCAATAGGGGGAAACATATGATCATCGGCGTTCCCAGGGAGATCAAGGACAGCGAGGCGCGCGTCGGCATCACCCCGGCTGGCGTCAAGGCTCTCACCGAGGCTGGCCACAAGGTCTTGGTAGAAGCTCAGGCCGGCGCCATGTCCGGCTTCCCCGACGAGGACTACCAGAATGCCGGCGCCGAGATGGTTGGAGAAGCAGGCCATGTCTGGGGCAACGCGGAGATGGTGGTCAAGGTCAAGGAACCCATCGAGCGTGAATACGTCTTCTTCCGCGAAGGGCTGGTTCTCTTCACTTATCTGCACCTGGCCCCATTGCCTGTTCTCACTGACAAGCTCCTCGAGTCGAAGATCGTCGGTATCGCCTACGAGACGGTTCGCGACCGCCATGGCACTTTGCCCCTGCTCACCCCAATGAGCGAAGTAGCCGGCCGGATGAGCGTGCAGGTGGGCGCGGCGTACCTCGAGAAAGAGCATGGCGGCCGCGGCATCCTGCTGGGCGGAGTTCCCGGCGTCCCCCCTGCGCATGTCTGCATCGTCGGCGGCGGCGTCGTCGGCACAAATGCAGCCAAAATCGCCCTCGGCTTCGGCGCCAAGGTCACATTGGTGGATGTAAACCTGAACCGCCTCCGCGAGCTCGACGATATCTTTGGTGGCCGCCTCTACACATTAGCCTCGAACAGCTACAACCTGGCCCTTGCCACCCAGGAAGCAGACCTCGTCATCGGCGGGGTGCTCATCCCCGGCGCAACCGCGCCCAAGCTCGTAACCTGCTCCATGGTCTCCCGGATGAAGAAGGGCGCAGTCATCGTAGACGTGGCCATCGATCAGGGCGGCTGTGTCGAGACCGCGCGGCCCACCACTCATTCCCATCCCAGCTATGTGGTCGATGGCGTAGTCCACTACTGCGTCACCAACATGCCCGGCGCAGTTCCGCACACCTCAACCCTCGCGCTCACCAATTCCACCTTCCCCTACGTACTCCGCATCGCCAACCTGGGCGCGCGCGAAGCCCTCAAACAGGACCCAGGACTCGCAGAAGGACTGAACACCTGGATGGGAATTTTAACCTACCGCGGAGTCGCAGAGAGCCAGAAACGGCCCTGGACCGCTGCCGCTGAAGTACTTGGATAAGTTGAAAAACTGAGTGGCCAGTGAACCAAAGGCCGCAGCCAGCTTCTTTCTCTGGCTGCGGCCTTTGTGTCTTCTTGACGTATCGCTCTTCTGCTGAATTCTGCACCATGCCTGCTGGCGTAGAATGATCCTTCACCACGGAGCCACCCATGGAACGCCGCCACTTTCTCGCCGCATCAATCGCCACTTCCGCCGCCGCACTCTCCGGCAACGCCGCCGCCCAACCTCCTGCGCCCGCGCGTGAGTTCTACCAGTTGCGCCGCTACAACCTGAAGAGCGGACCCCAGTTGAAGCTCACGGAAGACTATCTAGGCGACGCGCTCATTCCGGCGCTCTCCCACCTCGGCATGGGCCCCATCGGCGCCTTCAGGCTCGACATCGGCCAGGACACCCCCGCCTACTACGCCCTCATTCCCGGCCCCTCCGTCGCCGCCCTCGCTGAAATCGACCTCCATCTCGCCGAGGACGAAGACTTTCTCAAAATCGCCTCGCCTTTCTGGAACTCGACCGCCGCGGCCCCCGCGTTTGAGCGCGTCGAGAGTTCGCTGCTGGCGGCCTTTCCAGGCTGGCCCAAACTCACCCCGCCCGCCTCCTCGGCCACCAAGGGCAAGCGCATCTTCCAACTGCGCACCTACGAGAGCCCCAGCAACGGCGAACATGTGCGCAAGGTGGAAATGTTCCACTCCGGCGAATTCGATATCTTCCTCAAGGCCGGATTCCATCCCGTGTTCTTCGGCGATACGGTGCTCGGCTCGCACTTGCCGAACCTCACCTACATGCTGAGCTTTGAAAACACCGCCGAGCTGGAAGCCAAGTGGGATGTCTTCCGCGCCGATCCAGCATGGAAGAAGCTCTCGTCCAGTCCGCGGTTCGCCTTCGACCAGATAGTGACCAACATCTCGAATTTGGTATTGAGCCCGCTGGCCTGCTCACAGATTTAGCCGCGTTCCACGGCAGGCGAAAACACACTTGATCCTGACGCCGAAAGCGGTGGGCGAAATGTTTTTCTTGACATTATCTATCTCATAGGCATATAACTATTAGTTATATGGCCAGGCGTTCAAGTTCGAGCAAAGAAGTGCTTCTGGGCCTTTTGGCCATCCAACCCATGTCCGGCTACGACCTCGGACAGAACATCCGGACATCGGTCGGCCATTTCTGGAATGAAAGCTATGGGCAGATCTATCCGAACCTGAAAGCGCTGGCGGCCAAAGGATTTGTCAGCTCCAGCACGGAGAGACAAAAAGGCAAGCCCGACCGGCACATTTACTCCATCACCGCAAAGGGGCGGCAGCGGCTGGCGGAGTGGCTGGCAGTCGAGCCGCAGCCTGAAGTTGCACGCAACGAACTGCTGCTGAAGCTCTTCTTTGGTGCGCAAACTTCTGTCCCGATCTTGATCGGCTTTGTCGAGCGCATGGCCAAGCGGGAAGCTATGGTGCTCCATCAATTCAAAGCAATCCACGACGAGATTTCGAACAGCCGCCAGTATCCAGGCACGCCTTACTGGAAGATGGCGGCGCGATTCGGACAAATAGAACTGGAAGCCCACCAGCGCTGGGCGGAAGAGACTTTAGCGGAGTTGCGCAAGATTGCCACCAAGCCGCGGAGTNNTTGCGCCCCAGCTTGCGTCCCAGCTTGCGTCATGGACGCACCTTGCCGGCTTCTTCCTGATCGGGGCCGGTGTGGTGGCCATGGGCTTCCTTGCTCAACATGCGCCCACGAGCGGCGGCGGCGCGGAAACCGGCCAGCTCGGCAGCCACAGCCAGGCAATTCCCGTCTACCT